>DASPXQ010000187.1:0-17220 GCA_035637195.1 Thermoplasmata archaeon
TTCATCCAGAACATCGTCGCCGGGCGGCCGGTCCTCTGTCATCCGAGCCGGGCCGGTGGCTTGCGCCTCCGGTACGGACGGACGCGGGCGACGGGCCTCGCGGCGCTCGCCCTCCATCCCGCGACGATGCACATCCTCGACGACTTCATCGCGGTCGGCACGCAGATCAAGACGGAGCGACCCGGAAAGGCCGGCGCGGTAACGCCGTGCGATACGATCGAAGGACCGCTCGTCGTCCTCGACGACGGGGACTTCGTCGAAATCTCCGATGCCGCGACGGCGAAGCGACTCACCCCCCGCGTCCGCGTCATCGCGGACCTCGGCGAGATCCTCGTCCCGTTCGGGGAGTTCCTCGAGAACAATCACCTGCTCATGCCCGGCGCCTTCTGTCTCGAATGGTACGGAGCGCTGCTCCAAGCGAAGCTCGGCTCCTTGCCCGACGGATGGGAGACGCCGACGGCGGAGCAGGCCCTTGCGTGGTCCCGCGAGCACGGCGTGCCGCTCCACCCCCGGTACAATCTCTTCTACCACGACCTCACCGTCGAGGAGCTGATCCGGCTCCGCGAGCTCATCGCGGTCCACGGGCGCGTCGAAGACGGCCGACTCCGGCTCCCGAGCGACGAGGAGCCGCGGGAATGGCTCGTACGACTCGGCGCGCCGTATCAGGCCCGGGGAGACGAGCTGATCGTCGAGCGGCACTCGGAATCGTTGCTCGCGGCCCTGGGCATCGAACAGGACGGCGCGGTGCTCCGAATCGGACCCTCCCCGGAGGCGGACGACCCGCTCGCGTTCGTGTCGTCCCTGGCGGGCTTCCCCGTGAAGGCGCGCGGGCCGACCCGCATCGGAGCCCGGATGGCCCGGCCGGAGAAGGCGGCCCCGCGGAAGATGCAGCCGGCACCCCACGCCCTCTTCCCGATCGGCCACGAGGGCGGCGCGCAGCGCCTCCTGGTCAACGCCGCATCGAAGGAGACAATCGATGTCGAGGTCGGGCTGCGCATCTGCGCGGCGTGCGGGAAGCGGTGGTTCCTCCCGAAGTGCTCGTGCGGAGGACACACCGTGCCGCGAAACGGGCCCACGAGGCAACGCGTCCCCCTCGCCGACGTCCTCCGGGCGGCGCTCGATCGCGTCGGCGAATCGAAGGCCCCGGACATCAAGGCGGTCCAGGGCATGATCTCGAAGACGAAGACGCCGGAGCCGCTCGAGAAAGGCGTACTCCGCGCGAAACACGAGATCTACGTCTTCAAGGACGGCACGACGCGGTACGACATGACGAACCTCCCGCTCACCCACTTCACCCCGAACGAGGCAGGAATCTCGGTCGAAGCAGCGCGCCGCCTCGGCTATTCGCGGGATTCGCGGGGCCATCCGCTGGAGCGCGACGATCAGGTGCTCGAGCTGAGGACGCAAGACATCCTCGTCGCCCGGTCGTGCGGCGAATACCTCGTGCGCGTCGCGTCGTTCGTCGACGATCTCCTCGAACGCGTCTATGGCTTGTCCCGATTCTATGACGCGACGCAACCGGAGGACCTCCTCGGCCACCTCGTCGTCACGCTCGCCCCGCACACGAGCGCAGGGGTCGTCGCCCGGATCGTCGGATTCACGGACGCGCAGGCGTGCTTCGCCCATCCGTTCCTCATCGCCGCCCGACGCCGGAACTGCGACGGCGACGAGGATTCGGTCATCTTGCTCCTGGACAGCCTCATCAACTTTTCCCGGGCGTTCCTCCCGGACAAGCGGGGCGGCCTGATGGATGCGCCGCTCGTCATCACGACCCGCATCGATCCGAACGAGATCGACAAGGAGGCCCACAACCTCGACGTCCTCGCGGCGTACCCGCTGAGCCTCTACGACGCGGCCGAGCGCTTCGCCCACCCGCGCGAGATCGAGCCGCAGATCGACACGGTGAGCAAGCGGATCGGGAGTGTCCTGCAGTATGAGGGGTTCTCCTATACGCACGAGACGTCGAGCGTCGCGCAGGGCCCCCTCGCATCGGCCTATGGGGAAGGATCGATGGCCGAGAAGATCGAGAAGCAGCTGGAGCTCGCCCTCCGGATCCGGGCGGTGGACCCGAACGATGTGGTCGCGCGGATCGTCGTCCACCACTTCCTCCCGGACCTGATCGGGAACCTGAAGGCGTTCTCGAGTCAGCAGGTCCGTTGCACCCGGTGCGGGGAGAAGTACCGCCGGATCCCCCTCCGGGGTCGATGCCTCGCCTGCGGGGGCAACCTCACGCTCACGGTCCACGAGAGTTCCGTCAAGAAGTACCTCGAGATCTCAAAGCGAATCAGCGCCCAGTTCGAGGTGTCTAACTATCTCCGGCAGCGGATCGAGCTCATCGAGGACGCGATCACGTCGCTCTTCACGAACGACAAGACGCAGGACCTCAAGCTCGACGACTTCTTCTAGGCCGACGCGACCCGCGCCTGCTCGCTACGGATCTTCAGGGCCGCGGCCGCGACGAGCAGCGCACCGAGTGCGAAGGCGCCGAAGACGAGCAAGGGGAAGTTCGCGATCGTCATCCGGGCCAGATCCGTCGGGACGAATCCGTTGGTGAGCCCGAGCTGGTCCGGTCCATACACGAACGCGCCGAGGAGGACGAGTCCGAGGACCATGAACACCACCCCCACCTTCGCGGCGCCGGGCGTCCGCAGCGTGTACCGGCAAACGGGGCACACCCACATCGTGTCCTCCGGAAGTTCGGCGTAGCACTCCGGGCACCGGAAGGACATCGAACGGACAGAAAGCCCTCGAAAGAAATAGTTTGCGACCCGGTTTCATGGAATGCGCGTCGGCGGGACGAGACAACCCTTTAGTAGCCGGGGCCGGGTTCGCGGCCGATGCGGAAGTCCACCGCGATCGCCTTGGGCGCAATCGTCCTCGGAGCGATCGCGGTCCGACTGGCGCCTCTGTGGTCGTTCCTGTATTGGGGCTCCGACACCGCGGAGTACTTCTCGATCCTCCGGAACCTGGTCCGGACCGGGCACGTCTCGACGACGTATTACGGCTGGGGCGTCACGTATCCGTACTTCCCGGGCGTGTTCTTTCCGCAGGCGGGCCTCGTGGAGCTCGGCGGCCTCGACGTCCCGACGGTCCTCAACCTCCTGGTGCCCGTAATCGGCGCGTTCGCCGTCGTGCCGATGTTCCTCGTGGCGGTCCGAATCGCGAGGGACGACCGCATCGGGTTGTTCGCCGCGGCGTTCCTGGCGGGCGCGATCCCGCACGCGTACACGACCACCCACGCGGCTCCAGCGACCCTCGGGGACCTGCTCGCCCTCACCGGGCTGGTCCTCTTCCTGCGGCTCCGCACGGACCGACGGGCGATGGCGCCGCTCCTGCTCGTCGCGGGGGCGCTCATCCCAACCCACCACCTTTCGTTGTACTTCTTCATCCTGATGGTCCTGGGCGCGATCGTCATCCGGGGACTCGCGCGACCGTGGCGGGCGGACGCGGAATCGAGACGGCAGGTCGCCTTCGCCGTCGTCCTGATCGGCGGCACGTTCGCGTACTGGTTCGGCTACGCCACCGCGTTCCGCGAATCGATCCTCCCGGACGTGGACATCCAGCCCTGGTGGCTCCTCTTCGTCGGCTTCGCGGTGGGCGTCGCCGCGCTGGCTGGGCTGATCGCCGCGAGGGCCCGGCTCGCGTGGCGGTACCGACCCGCCTTCCCCCGGCTCGGCCCTTCGGCCGCGGCGTGCGGGACTGCCTTGGTGACGCTCTTCGTGATCGGCGTCGTGACCGTCGTCTTCGTGGTCCCGGGGACCTCGTTCCGGGTGCCGGTCATGGGCCTCCTGTACTTCGTGCCCCTCGCGGTCCTCATGTCCTTCTCCGCTTCGGGGAGGAAGTTCCTGGACCTCGCACGGGAGGGCATCCATCCGAACGCGTGGTTCGTCGCCCTGTTGTTGTCCGCGGTCGTCGGGATCCTCGTGGCGCCGCGGGTCCTCATTCCCTACCGCCACGCGGAGTATCTCATGATCCCGTTCGCGCTCTTCGCCGGTGTCGGGTTTTTCCGCCTCCTGGATCTCGGCGGCCTCCGGGCTTGGAGGCGATACGCCGCGCTCGCCCTCTGCGGCGGCCTCCTCCTGGCGAATGGCTTCGCCGGGATCCCACCGCCTTCGACCCTCGCCGGATGGCGGGAAGGCACGATCCCCGCGGCCCTCGAACCGGCGTACTGGGCGAGAGACCATGTGAGCGGTCTGGTCGTCTCGGACCACCACGGCTCCTCGACGGTCTTCGGGTTCGGTGGGATCAACGCGACGTGGGACCGGACGCGAACGCCCTTCTCGGACCCCGCGTGGGACCCGGCGGACTTCGCCGGGATCGAATCCCCTTCCGGCAAGAAGAATGGAACGTACGTCTGGATCGACCGGGACATGGAGGCGGGCGTGCGGCTCACCCCATGGGAGGCCGCGGTGCCGATGGACCCCGCCGTGATCGCGAAGTTCGACAACGCGCCGTTCATCAAGGTGTTCGACAACGGGTATGCGCGCCTCTACTGGATCGGCTGGGGCTGACGCCAACGACCGGCTAAGCCTCACCCTTTTATGGTCGACGGCCGAATCGCGCGGCCGTGCGGATCGCCGTCCTCCACGACCATCTCCGTTTCATCGGAGGCGGCGAACGCGTCGCGCTCACCCTTGCGGCGGCGTTCGGTGCGGACCTCTACGTGACCGATTTCGATCCGAGCCTGCCCAAGCGCGCGGGGATGGCGGAGGTCCGGGTGCACGAGATTGCGAGGGTACCGCAAAGGCCGCCGTTTCGCCAAGATCGACAGGCCCGCGCCTTCCGGGAGGCCGACCTCCCTCCGTACGATGGGTACCTCTTCTCAGGGAACTGGGCCGTCTTCGCGGCGCCGAAATCCCATCCTAACGCATGGTATTGCCACACGCCGATCCGGGTCTTCTACGACCTCCGGGAGGCTTCCCTCGAGAGCCTGTCCCCCTGGCGCCGTCTCGTCGCCGAGCGCTGGATCGGACGCCGGCGTCCGGAGTACGAGGCCGCGGTCGGTGCCACGGAGCACGTCATCGCGAACAGCGCGAACGTTGCGGACCGCATCCGCAGCTACCTCGGACGCTCGAGCGAGGTCGTCCATCCTCCTGTGGATGCGTCCCGATATCGGTTCGAATCGGTGGGCGAATTCTGGCTCTCCGTGACCCGTCTGTCGCACGAGAAACGGCTCGGGCTCCTGATGGAGGTCTTCCGACGGCTCCCGAGAGAGCGGCTCGTGGTGGTCGGTGCCGCCCAACGCGGCGTGCGTATCGAGCGCGCAATCCGGTCCCTCGCGCCGCCTCCGAACGTCGAGTTCCTCGGCGAGATTGATGACGGGAAACTCAGAGACCTGTATGCGACCTGCCGCGGACTCGTTGCGACCGCCCAAGACGAAGACTTCGGCCTGGGGCCCGTGGAGGCAATGGCGTCCGGGAAAGCGGTCGTGGCGGTCGATGAGGGCGGGTACCGAGAGAGCGTGGTCCCGGGCGAGACAGGATGGTTGGAGCCCCCAACGGTGGAGGCCCTCGCCGCGCGGATCTCCGGTGTTACCCCCGACCTCCTCGAAGGGATGCGGGAGCGCTGCCAGGCACGGGCCCAACGATTCGACACGCGGGTGTTCGTCGACCGAATGGGGCAACTCCTGAAACTCTGGTTCGCTCGAAGGGACGTCGCGTAGTCGAGCCTCACGCCGAGGTGCGCTTCGTGCAGCGCATGACAATCTCTTCGCCCGCGTCCGGTCGAGCCCGGACCAAGAGCGTCTCTGTGACCCGGAAAACCCGGTCCGCGACCGATGCCCGGATCGTTGGGTCGTCGAGGCGAAACCTCCGGCCGCGGCGAATCGCGACACTCGCATCGAAAAGCAGATGGAGGCGACCCGTCGTGCGTACGGACACGACCTGCAGACCCGCGCGCGCCGCGCACGCGACCAAGTTCCCGACTCGAAACACGTGAAGATGCCGCGGCGGGTCGAGGTGAAGCCAAGCTCGGCCGAACATCGCATGGCCCCAGCTTTCCGCGTTCGGCGTGAAAACGAGGAGGTCTCCTCCCGGGGTCAACGCGCGTCGGGATGCGGCAAGGACCGGGACGGGATCGGGAGCGTGTTCGATTACGTGGCTCATCGTAATCACGTCGAAAGAATCGACCGGGAGCGGGGCGTGTTCAAGCGGGCTCTCAATCACGTCGATGCCGTGCCCCCGCGCCACCGCGGCGGCCCTGGGATCCGGCTCGATGCCTTGGACCGCCCAACCGAGGTCACGCGCGGTCCGGAGGAAGGCGCCGTCCCCGCATCCGACGTCGAGGATCCGCCCGCGGGGCGGACCCCGGACGGATTGGATAATTCCCTCGCATTCCTCCCAGATCGGGGGGAGGAGCCGGGCCGCCCGCCCGAGGAGCCGTTCCCTCGAATCCCGTGCCGTCCCCGGATACCCGCACGCGTCGAGTACACCTCGCCGGCACATCGGCCAGAACCCTTCTCCGTCCAAAGGCGAGGGTCGTTCGACCCCGTGCGTATAGTACGAAACATATAGACGTTCGATATCGTCGGGGATGGGGCGCGGGTCAAGCCAGAGATGGCGGCATCGGGGGCATCTGCGGAGGGCCCAGGTGCCCGGAGCGTCCCAGGAGCGATCGACGAGGCCCTCGTAGAGGACGCGGCCCGAGGTCGCGCACAGCGGGCACGACGGGGCTCGCTCAACGCGGATGCCCCCGTTGTCCTGGACCCCTCCACCCGAGGGGCCGTCCACCGCGAGCCGACCCGAACCCACGGACCTCGCCCGCTAAAGAAAGAGCGTCGAGTTCTCGCCCACGACCAGCCGCTGGCCTTTCGGGAGGCTGTGATCCGCAGGCTTGACGACCGTGTGTCGCCCGATGAGGCTGTTCACGATTTTGTGCGGCGTTTCGATGACGACGTCTCCGACCACGATCGACGCCTCGATGTCCGCCCCGACGAGGACGGACCCGTCGCCGATCGATGTGAACGGTCCGATGTACGTGTTCGGTCCAATCGTGCAGTCTCTCCCGATGACGGCGGGACCCCGAATCGCGCTGCCGGCCTTCACGACGGTCCCCGGTCCGATTTGCACGCGTCCGTCGACGCGGGCCCCGCTCTCGACGATTCCCTCGACGCGACCTTCGATGTCGTCGAGCAGGAGGTGATTCGCCTCGAGGATGTCCTCCGGCCTCCCCGTGTCTTTCCACCACCCGCTCACGAGGTGGGCCTTGAGCCGCGCCCCGCTCTTTCGAAGGTCGTCGAGCGCCTCCGTGATCTCGAGCTCGTTTCGCCAGGAAGGCTTGAGCCGCCGGATGATCGGGAAGATGTTGTCGCGGAGCAGATAGATCCCGACGAGGGCGAGGTCGCTTTTCGGCGCGCTTGGCTTCTCCGCGAGGGAGAGGATGTGATCCTGGCCGTCGAGCTCCGCCACCCCGAACTTCTCGGGGTTCGGGACACGGCACAACATGATCTCGGCGTCGTATCGGTTCGCGAGGAAGTCCTCGACCATGGGACCGATCCCGCCTTTCAGGACGTTGTCGCCCAGATATGCGCAGAAGGGTTCTCCGGAAACGAACCCCTCGGCGCAAAGGATCGCGTGCGCGATCCCATGCGGAAATCCCTGGACGATGTACGTGATTCGGACGCCGAAATTCGATCCGTCTCCGAGGAGCTCCTTCACCTTTTCCGGCATGACATCGCCGAGGATCACGCCGATGTCCACAATCCCTGCCTCCCTCAGGTCCTCCAGACAGTAGAGGATGTTCGGCTTGTTCGCGAGGGGGATCAGCTGCTTCGGGCCCGTGTGCGTGAGGGGGCGGAGCCGGGTGCCGTGGCCTCCCGATAGGATGAGTCCCTTCATCGATCCGCCTTCATATCTTCGAGGCAAGTGCGGAAAGTCGGCAAGGACCTTCTTAACGCTTCCTGCACCTTGCGTACGATCAAACAGGGGGCCGGCGGCCGCTTTGCCAAGAGGGCGGCGCTCGCAATCGATGTCGGGACCAACCTCGGATTCTGGACGCGGAAGACATCGGCGATCGAGCGCCCCATGTCCGCGCGGGAGAGGCACTCCTCGCAGGCCACATGGAAGACTCCGGACGCGCGTCGATCCACGAGGTCAAACGCAACCTCGGCCGCGGTCTTCGCATATGTCGGTGTGACCCGCTGATCGTGGAAGAGGGGGACTTCCCGGCCCGCCTCGAGCTTCTGCAGAATCCATGTGACGGCATTCGTCTTGCCGGAAACCCGGTTCCATCCAAACACGGCGGAGAGGCGGAGGATGAGGGCTTGCGGGTCGGCCTTCCGGACGAGCGCCTCGCCCCAAAGCTTCGTCTGCCCGTACGTGCCCAGCGGGTGTGGGACCGTGTCCTCCGTCGCCGGTCCGGTCCCGTCGAACACGTAGTCCGTCGAAGCGTGGACGAAGGCCGCGCCGACGGCCTTCGATGCGACGGCGAGATATCCGGCCGCGGTCTCGTTCACGTGCTTAGCCTCCTCCGGAGCCCGCTCGCAGCCGTCGACATCCGTCATCGCGGCCGCGTTCACCACCAGGTCCGGTCTGACTTCCTGGACGACCGCCTTGACCGCCTCCGAATCCGTAATGTCGAGCCGACGCCAGACGACCCGCGGGTCATCCGGCGCTTGACGGGACCGGTGGCTCCCGAACACCCGGTAGCCCCGGCGAAGGCCCTCCTGGCCGACATATTGTCCGAGGAGTCCGGTCCCCCCGACGACGAGGACGCTCGTCACGCCCTCCCCCATGGAGGGCCGAGCCAAAATCCTTCCGAGGTGAAAGCCTATGTACGGTCGCCGAAATACCTCGAGGGACCCCATGGAGCTGATTCAAGGCGTCGCGGTGAGACCGTTGAAGCAAATCCACGACGAGCGCGGGTACCTCATGGAGATGCTCCGCACCGACTGGCCCGAGTTCGAGCGATTCGCGCAGTCGTACGTGACGATCGGATATCCCGGGATCGTGAAAGGGTGGCACTACCACAAGATTCAGACGGACCACTTCGTCGTCGTCCGAGGGGCCGCGAAAGTCGTCTGCTATGACAACCGCACGGGCTCTCCTACGAAAGGCAAGGTGAACGAATTCTTCCCGGGGGAGCGGAACCCGATGTTGATCAAGATCCCGCCGCTGGTCGTGCACGGGTTCAAAGCGGTCGGGAGCGAGCCCGTGTACGTCGTGAATTTTCCTACCCAATTGTACCGCTACGACGAGCCCGACGAATTCCGAATCCCCCACGACTCGAAGGAGATCCCGTACGACTGGGACGTGAGGATGGGATAGTCGTCGATGGCTCGCCTGGTCGTCACGGGAGGCATGGGATTCATCGGCAGCTGTTTCGTACGGAGACGACTCACGGCGGGAGGGGACGATGTCTCCGTGGTCGACAAGTTGACGTACGCCGGGAATCCGGAGAACCTGAAAGACTACGCCGAGGACCGACGGCTCAGGTTCGCACGCGGGGATGTTTGCGACCGAAAGCTCATGGATCGCGTGACGAAGGGCGCGGATGCCGTCGTGCACTTCGCGGCGGAGACCCACGTCGACCGATCGATCCTGGAAGCCGGCGCGTTCGTCATGACGGACGTCGTGGGGACGTGGTCCGTTTTGGAGGCGTGCCGGAAGAACGACGTGGGCCGCCTGGTCCACATCTCCACGGACGAGGTGTACGGGGAGGCGGAGGGGGAGCCGTGCACGGAGGACGCCCCGCTGAAGCCGAAGAGCCCGTACGCGGCGAGCAAGGCGGGCGCCGATCGGCTGGTCTTCTCCTACCACGCCACGTACGGGCTGCCCGTGGTGATCTCTCGATGCACGAACAACTATGGGCCGTACCAGCATCCGGAAAAGCTCATCCCGCTCTTCGTCACGAACGCGCTCCAGGACAAGGCGCTGCCCGTCTACGGCACGGGGACGAACACGCGGGACTGGATCCACGTGGAGGACCACTGTGCCGCGTTGGATCTCTTGCTGGATGCGACGGGCGTCGAGGGAGAAGTGTTCAACATCGGCGCGTCGCAGGAGCACTCCGCGATTTCGATCGGGAAGCGCATCCTGGCCGAACTCGGCAAGCCTGAGTCTTTAATCAAGCGGGTCGCAGACCGGCCCGGCCACGTCCGGAGACACGCGGTCGACTGGTCGAAGGCGAAGAGGCGTCTCGGCTGGGCACCGAGGAACGCTTTCGAGGATGGCCTGCGCGAGACGATCGATTGGTACCGGAGGAACTCGGGGTGGTGGCGACCGATCAAGGGGGCAACCTCACATCCCCATTCCGACGTTCGGTATCGCGGCCTCGGTTGACCGACGCCCATCAGATTCTAATCGGGGCCTCGCGTATTGGCCTGCCGAATGGATGACCTCGCGTACGTCGTTGTCCTGAACTGGAATGGCGAATCATGCATCCGCGAGTGCCTTCGCTCCGTCCTGAACCAGACGTACTCGCCGTACCGCGTGCTCGTCGTGGACAACGGCAGTACCGACGGTTCGCCCGGTATCATCGCCTCGGAATTCCCCGAGGCGAGCTTGATCGGCCTTCCCGAGAATCGGCACTTTGCGCGGGGCTCGAATGTCGGAATGCAGGAGGCGCTGAAGGATTCGCAGTGTTCGTACGTCGTGACCCTGAACAACGATACACGCGTCGATCCGGAATGGCTGCACGAGCTCGTCCGTGCGAGCCAACCACATGCCGGAATGACCGCTTGCAAGATGCTCTTCATGGACCGAACCCGGCTCATCAACTCGACGGGGTTCTGGATTGCTCAGGATGGGAGCGCAATGGACCGAGGGTGGAACCAACCCGACGAGGGTCAGTTCGACGAGGCGTTCGATGTATTTGGCCCGACCGCAGGGGCCGCCCTGTACCGACGGGAGCTCCTCCAGGCCGTCGGCCTGTTCGACGAGGACTTCCTGGCGTACTACGAGGATCTCGACCTCGCCTGGCGGGGGCGCCTTGCCGGGTGGGACGCAAGGTTTGCGCCTCGTTCAATCGTGTACCACAAGTTCTCCGCATCGTTCGGGAAGGGAGGGTCCTTCAAGACGTACCTGTGCGAGCGGAACCGGATCTGGAATCTGATCCACAACTACCCGCAACGGTATGTGCCCCTCGCAATCCCTTGGAACTTTGCGCGCGTCCTCGCCGGCCCAATCCCCTGGAACGGAGTCCACGCGGGCGACGCGGAAGCCGCGAGCAGCGGTTTCCGCGACACCGTCGCGGCGATGGCACGCGCCCGAATCGACGCGTATGCGGGACTCTCCCGGGCGTTCGCGAAGCGACGCGAGCGCCGGAGGATCTGCCGGGTCGATGCGCGGACGGTGGGCGGCTGGCTCCGCCGATATGGCCTGTCGCTGAAGGATGCGGTCGCAGCGTGACGGCCTGGATTCGGAACGCGTCCGGTGCGACGCGCCGAAATGCGGCGATCCACGTGACGATTGCTCCCTTCCATGCTTCCGCGTCACCGGGGTCGGCTGAGAGGCCAATCTATAATAGCGACAGACACTTGCCGAAGCCTCCGGACCCCGCATCCCGAGGATGATTGATGCGCGTCGCGGTCTTCTACGACTATCTAGAGACGGTCGGCGGCGGGGAGCGCGTCGCGATGACGCTCGCAAAGCACCTCGACGCGGACCTCATCACGACGCAATACGATCCGCGCATGCCGGAACGCGCGGGCTTTTCCGGAATCCGCGTGATTTCTCTCGGTCAGATCTTGCGCCGACCACCCCTCAAGCAAATCGACGCCTCCTGGAAGTTTGGGCGTGCCGACTTGGATGGCTACGACTTCTATTTCCTCATCGGAAACTCCGCCCACTACGCGTCTCGACGGCATCACCCGAACGTATACTACTGCCTCACGCCGATGCGGATGTTCTACGACCAGCGGGAGGCCATGCTGGCCCGCCTCCCGGCGACGAGTCGTTGGATTGCGCGAGCCTGGTCGGCGTACCACGGCCGATTTGATCGAGAGTCCGCTCGGTCGTGCGACGACATCGTCGCGATCAGTCAGAACGTCCAGGGGCGCGTACGACGATATTACGATCGGGATGCGCACGTCATCTATCCGCCCGTCGCGACGTCGCGATTTCGCTTCGAGGAAATCGGCGACTTCTGGCTCTCTGTGAGCCGCGTCTACCCGGAGAAACGGATCGAACTCCAGTTGGACGTGTTTCGACGGCTGCCTCAGGAACGTCTCGTCCTCGTCGGCGGCTACTCGGCCGGCGACTTCGCGGAGCGCTACCTCGCGCGCCTCAGGCCTCCGCCGAATGTGACGCTGGTCGGCGAGATCCCCGAGGCGCGTTTGGCCGATCTGTACGCGCGATGTCGTGGCTTCCTGACGACCGCGGTGGACGAGGATTTCGGCATCACGCCCGTCGAGGCCATGGCCTCCGGGAAATGCGTCCTCGCGACGGACGAAGGTGGCTACCGGGAGACGGTCGTGAGCGGGAGGACGGGGTACCTGCTCCCGCCGGACCCTGCCGCGTTCGCTTCGAAGGTCCGCGAACTCGACGAGTCGACCTTGCGGGGAATGAAGGACGATTGCGTGGCAAGGGCGCGTGAGTTCGATGAAGCGATTTTCATCCGCAAGATGCGGGCGCTCTATACGTAGGCGAGGCTCCCAGGCCTAGGGCCTCGGCGGGGACGGGAAGCACGCCGTGCAGTGCGGGTCGATGTCCCCGAGGCTCTTGTGGTACTCGCAGAAACGAGCGGTCAGCATGAGGCCGGAACAAAACTCATTGACGCTCGCGATCTGGTCGGAAAGGGTCATGCCGTGCGCAATCCGCTCGGCGAGCCCGTGGACGAACGGCTTGATTTCTGGGAACAGGCGGAGCATCTCTTGGTCGACTCCGCGGCTTTGCGTATTGTAGTGGCTGACGGCCGCCTGGGTAATCGCCATCGAGCGAGCGACGTCGACCTGCTTCATCTTATAGGTTTGAAGGAGCTCGAGGGCGAGACGCGCACGGATCGTCGGCAGGAGCTTGGCGACGACCAATTCCTGGGGCTGAAGCATCCGTTGCGCCTGGCCTTCTCCGGCCGGAGTGCAATACAGTATAACACGGTATTTAACCGTGACTCTTTTCAGAATTGACAAGGATATCATCTCAATCGAGGACAGCATCGACCGAAGAAAATCGCGGCTCCACTCGACCATCGTTCCGCGGCGGATCACTACGGACTCAGCGGAGACGTCGCCCGCGTCACACGGCGCAGCAACGGGGGCTCTCCCAGTACTCAAGACCCATTCGGACGAGGGTCCCGTCCGTCGACGTGATCGCGTACGCTTCGGCGTCCGATGTGCGGGTCACCGTCAGGACCTGCTGGCCGTCGACCACGAGGAGCATGCAGTCGCAGACGATCGAGCGGACATCGGCGACCTTTTCCAGTTCCTTCTCGACGGGGATGGCCGGAAGCGCGAGCTTGAGACGCACGCGGCGCTTCGTCGCCTTGACCAAATCGCCCTCGAGCTTCCGGAACAGCGACTCGTCCGAGGCCAGCAAGACGATCTCCTTCCGAGCGGAGGAAATCAGTCCCCGCGCGCGGGAGACGACGTTGGGCAGCCCCTTGACGATGTACGCGATATCCGTGGCGGGCGACGCGGTCGCGACACCGAGAGGCTCGAGGATCGACCGCAGGCGGGCCGTCGACGCGCGGCGGCGCTCATAGTCCTCCTCGGCGATCCGGGCGAGGCGGACCTCGACTTCTTTGGGAGCGACGACTCGATACACTTTCGGCTTCCCGTCCTGAACTTCGACCAGGCCTTTTTCCGCGAGCTCGTCGAGCGCGTAGTAGATCTTCGAATCCGGGATGCCCGTCTTCAAGACCAACTCGCTCGCGGTCCCGCGGCTCGTCCGCACGAGGGCGCAGAACACCTTCGCCGCGTTCCCGCTGAGGCCGAGGTCCCGCAGCGTGCCCCCGATCCGCTCCAGCGCGGGGCCCAGCGCTTCCTGCAATAGCACATTCGCGCGCACGCGGGCTTCCGCCATCTGGGAGGCGGAGGTAGGGAGAGTATATGAACTTGACTACTACTCGGGGGAAGTAGCTAACATGAACGCACAACCGAAGACCTCCGATACGACCACCTGTTGCTGCTGCGGGCCCTGCTGCTGCGGCTGCGGATGCTGCGCGGCCTCTGCCGAACCGCGCGACGTCAGCCAACCGTGCTGCTGAGACGCGGACCGCAGGTGGGCGAAACGCCCTACCGGGCCGAGAGCCTGGACGACGTCCTCGGCAGGAGGCTGCGGTAGACCTCGGTCAGCTCCTCACGCTCCGATCGACCGAGCCGCGAGTCTTTGATGTACTCCTCATAGAGGGGCGTCACGTCCTCGTCGCCGAGGCACGTGATCGACATGTGCAGGACGTACTCGGTGAGGATCCGATGAGGATCCGGCTCGCCTTCAGAGGCGATCTTTGACCGACGAGAGCGGAACAGGCGCATCGCAACCTGCCGAGACGGTATACGGCAAGACGAGGTACGTAACACTTTTTGCGCGATTATCGGACGGCGGATTCAGACACACGAATCCGGCGTACGCTGAAGGAAGTCTCAAGGCGCGAGGCGGTGTACCGTCGACGCCGAATGGCGCAGTCACATTCCGCCCGCACCGAATGTTTCTTCGACGGAGCGTGTCCCGGGAATCAGCTCGAGAAGAAAGGACCGATGCGGGCTGCCTACGTAATCGGCGGGCATGAACATGTGAGGGATGTGCCGGATCTCGGTACCGCTAGGGGGGCCCTGAGGAGCAACAACATCGCGGAGTACGCCGGGCTGATCTTCCTGTTGCGAAGGCTTCGCGAGATCGAGTCGGAGACCGGCCGGAGACGGGCCTACGTGATCCATGGGGACTCGCAGCTGGTGATCCGACAGATGAAGGGCCGCTACCGCGTCAAGGCGGACCACCTTCGGGCCCTGAACTCGGAGGCCAAATCGCTGGCCGCGCAACTCGACGTCACCTTCGAAGAGATCCCTCGGAGCCGCAACACGGCGGGATTCCTGCTCGAACGGGAGGGCGCAAGAGGCTTCCGTGATGAACGGAAGTCGGAAGCCACCAGGGAGAATTGAACTCCCGACCTGCCGCTTACAAGGCGGCTGCTCTACCGACTGAGCTATGGTGGCGCGGCGAGCTCATCGGTGCTTCGTGTAAAAGCGTTTTCGCGCGCGATTCGGCCGTGCGCGGCGCGAAGAGTATCATTTCCTAAAATCACGGAAGAGCCTTTATTCGCGCCACCCGGCCTCCGCACGGTTGCTTGACGGGCCTTCCTTGTCCAAACTGCGGTAGCGAGACCTCGTTCCTCGAGCAGTACAACCGGCACTATTGCTACTCGTGCGGTCGGTACGCGCCCGAGGGGTACGGGGATCGCGGTACGAAGCCGTGCCCCACGTGCGGCGGCGTCCTGTCGTACATCGCGGCGTACGAACGATACTACTGCTACCGATGCAACGCCTATCCTCCCGAAGAAGTGGTGGCCGAGAAGCGGGAACCCGAGCCAGTCGTCATCGCGCCGACGGTCGAAGCCGACCCGTCCGATCAGGCCGTCGTCCAAGAGCCTTCGAAGCTCGAGGAAGCCCCGCCTGCGGTCGTCGAAACGACCAGCGAAGGACCGACCGAGCCCACTTCGGAGCCTGCGACCGAGCCCGCGGCCGAGCCTTCGCCGACACCTGTCGAGCCGACGGCAGAGGAGGTCCCGACAGACGGAGAGGCCTCATCAAAGCCGCCCCTTGTGAGAAAGTCGATCTGGCAGGCGAAGAAGCCCGTGCTCCTCGAGCTGTGCAAGGCGTACGGACTCGACCCGACCGGGACGAAGGAGCAGCTCCGTGGAAGACTCCTGAGCTATCTCGACGAACTCGAGCCGGAGTCAAGGGAGGTGGAGGAAGAGGTCCATCCCGAGGACGAGCCGGCCGCGGAATCCGAGATCGAAGCCCCGGAGGAGATCCCCCAGGTCGCCGAGGAGCCCGAACCGGTCTTCGAATCGCCGGCGCCGGACGAACCGTCCCAGCAGGAACCGATCGACACGGCCGCGGAAGAGAGCCCCGAGCCGGCTGCTCCCGTGACGACCGCCGCTCCGGATGTCGTCGTCGAAACCCCGATCGCCGAGACGGCCCGTCCGGCGGGGCCCATGGTCGTCGTCCAGGAGACGCCCACCGTCCGCGAGATCCCGAAGGTCGAGCACCCGTGCCCCACATGCAGCCGCGAGCTCACCTACATCCCCCAGTACAACCGCTGGTATTGCTACTCCTGCCGTGCGTACTCGCCCGTCGCGCGCTCGAAGAACGCCTGCCCCAACTGCGGCGCGACCCTCCGCTGGATCGATCGATACGAACGCTGGTGGTGCGATTCGTGCCGTCGATACGCGCCCGCGGACCTCCCGCGACCGGTACGGGCGGCGATGCCGGTCGCCGCGACCGTGGAGGCGGAACGAGCGGTCCGGCCCGTCTACCAGCCCGCCGCCGTCGTGGTGCATCGGCATCGAAGCCCGGGCAGCGGAATCGGACTGGCCGCGCTCGGCCTCGTGCTGTTCGTCCTCTACGAGGCGCTGGTCGACCTCCCGGCGGTCTTGACGTTCAAGACCGGCATCGTCCTCACCCCCGACGTCGCGTGGGGCTTGCGTTTCTTCGCGTTCGTCTTCGTGGCCGGGGGAGCGATCCTTGGCCTCTCCTCTGTCCGCGACCGTCGGTGAGCCGCAAAGGTTTTTCCGTCCCCCGACGTTCGAACCGCCCTCCATGCGCCTCCAAGAAGCCGTGAAGGACGAGCGACGTCCGCGGGAGTTCGACCCGAGGGAGTACATCTCGACGTGGACGGAGAAGGACCTCCTGCATGGGAAGGTCGTCGACGCCTGGGTCATCATCTTCCGCACCCGGGGATGCTACTGGGCGCGGGCGAGTGGATGCTCGATGTGTGGCTATGTGAACGACGTCGCGCAGGAGGTCGCGCCGGCGGACATGCTGCACCAGCTCGACGTCGTCCTCCGGAAGCACGAGAGCCAGCCGATGGTGAAGGTGTACACCTCGGGGAACTTCTTCGACGACCACGAAGTGCCGCCGGAAGTCCGCGCGCGGATCTTGACAGAGCTCGGGAATCGCTGCGACAAGGTGATCGTCGAGACGCTCTCCCACCTGCTGCGGAAGGACCAGCTGGAGCACTCCCTCGGCTTCGTCGATGAGCTGGAGATCGCACTCGGCCTCGAGTCGACGGACGAGCGCGTGCTGAAGCATGCCGTCAACAAGGTGTGGGGTCTCAAGGAACACGCGCG
>DASPXQ010000188.1:0-12216 GCA_035637195.1 Thermoplasmata archaeon
CGTGAAGGAGATCATGACGTCTCCCATCGTCGCGATCCACCCTCACGAGGAGGTCGCGGAGGCGGCGAAGCAGATGTCGCAGCGCAAGATCCGCCGGCTGCCCGTCATCGAGGAGGGAAAGCTCGTCGGCATCGTCACGGAAAACGACATCCTCCGAATCTGGCCGCAGCTGATCGAAGTCACGCGCGAGTACGCGCGGGCGGGCCTCGAGACGCAGTTCGCAGAAGGGATCGAGGGGCACTGCGAAGCGTGCGGCGTTTATTCGACGAGTCTGATGTGGGACCGCAACCTGCTCGTCTGCCCGGAGTGCAGGGGCGGATAATCTCCGCACAACCTTTATAGTCCGTACCCAGGTTCGTGCGACTTCGTGGCCCGGCTCGTGAAGATTTCTCAGGAAGAGCTCGACTCCGTCCGGAAGCTCTACGAGAGCGTCATGTCCTACGCGTGTCACGGCCTGTTCTTCCGGGAGGGGATGGTCTTGGCCGAGGAGATCACGAAGTCCCTGTCGCTCGGGGAGGACCCGCTCGAAGTGGGCAAGCAGACGATCATCGATCGGGGGTGGGCGGAGGACGTGCTCTTCACGGACGCGGGCGTGCGCGTCCGCGGGTCCATCGAAGCGACGGCCGGCGGCGAGGTGGAGACGTGCCATCGGCTCCGGGGAATCCTGTCGAAATTGCTGGAGGCCAAGACGAAGCATCGGGTGCGGCTCGCGGAAGTCGAGTGCGCGAGCATGGGGGCGCGGGAGTGCGTGTTCGAGCGGGAGGGAGGCGCGTGACGATGTTGGCCGAGATGGTTCGCGCCTTCAAGGACGTGACGAAGGCCGAGGCGGTCGCCGTCATCACCCGCGACGGAGGCGTGGTCGCCGCGGAACTCCCTCCATCCGTCTCACAAGAGACCTTTTCGATCATGTGCGCCGCGATCGTCGGAGCGGGCATGACCGCGGCAACGGAGCTCGGCCACAGCGCCCCGGGCCGAGTCCTGCTCGAATCCGACGATGCGACCTTCCTCATCCAGGAGGTCGGTCGGCGTGGGATGCTGGTCGTCGTCATGCAGCCGGAACGCGCCGTGTCCGACCTGGAAACGGCCATAGCTCGCTTCGTCCAGGCGGCCGCAAAGGATCTGGATTGAGGTCCGAGAAGCCTTAATCCGTCTCCGGTCCTTGATGCCGCGGGCCCGTGGTCTAGTGGTTATGATGCGACTCTTACAAAGTCGAGGTCGTCGGTTCGATTCCGACCGGGCCCACCGACGTCCGGCGGACCCCGCCTCGATCTCGATTGCCGCTATCAGGGAGGCCGGCCCGCCATGGTCACCGCACGTCCTCCGCTCACTGGCGGTAGTCTTCCGGACGGAAGCCCAGGTCGACACGGATGTCGGCGAGCCGTCCGAGATTCGTGCCATCCAGGAGATGGACCGCTGCCTCGTCAACGCGGACCAGGTCTTCGTCGAAGAGCGGCCCGATGAACCGAGCCCGGATGTCGTTCACCGGCATTCCGCCGCACAACTCGTTGAAGGACGGCACGACGATCGCCTCCTTGGGCAGCTTCGGGTACCGTCGGTGCTTCGGAAGGAACGGAACGCGCAACCAGCAGGGCACGATCTGGCGCGAGCCCATCGCGTCCCGGAATGCTGCCGCTGGGTGGTTGTGGCCCATGAGGAGGACGTTCGCCTCCATGACTTTCTTGTACGGCCACGCATGGCCGTGGCAGAACCCCACGTCCGCGACGCGGAATCCGTACGCGGGCTTGAATCGAACGTTCCTGGGGACGATGTTCTTCAGCATCCCGTCGTGGTTCCCCTGAGCGATCGTGATCTCTCGGAACCCCGACGCCAGGTCGCGAAAGAAGACGTACACATCGCGTCGCTCGCGGGAGGCCATCTTCGGGACGAGGTGCTTGACGTCGCCGAGGATCGCGAGCCGCGACGCGCCGCGGCGTTCCGCGATCTCGAGGAGCCGCCGTCCCATCGTTTCCGCGCGACTCGGGATGCGGACGCCCTTCTCCCGGAGTTCCTCCTCCAGGCCGATGTGTAGGTCCGCGACGACGAGGATGTCATCCGCCATCAACGCCGGTACATCGGGGACGGGCTCCAGGTCCACGGCCATTCCACGTTTCGGTTCCGCTTAATGGTTGCGCGACGGCGCAGGGCCGAGGAACTCCGCGAGCACCCGGCCGATGTTCTCCGCGACATCGACCGAGGTGAGTCCGTAGCTCTTCTCCCGGAAAGCGAGGTCGCCGGCGTACCCGTTCACGAAGGCGCCGAGGCGGGCCGCGTCGAACGGCGCCATCCCTTTCGACACGAGTCCCGCCACGACCCCGCAGAGGACGTCGCCGGTCCCACCCGCGGTCATGCCGGGATTTCCGGTGTAGTTGAACTTCAGTCGCTCGCCGTCCGTGACGATGTCGACCGGGCCTTTGAGCAGGATGGTCACTCCAAGAACCTTCGCGGCCTCCTGCACGATTCCCGCCCGTTCCTCCGGTGTATCGGGCAACGTCTTTCCGGTCAGGACCTTGAACTCCCGCGAGTGCGGTGTCACAACGACGCGCTTGCCCGCGACGGCCTTCGGATCCGTGGCGATCGCCTTGATTGCGTCCGCGTCGATGATCAGCGGCAGCGTGACACCGCGGACGATCTCCCGCACCGCCTCGAGGGAGCCGTCGGCGTCTCCCAGGCCCGGTCCGATTGCGACCGCGTCGGCCTTCGTCGCGAGTTCGAGAATCTCGCGCATGTCCTCGCGGAGCAGACGATGACCGACGAGCGGATGGACGATGAACGTCGGCGAGTAGCCCGCGACGATGGGCGCGGCCACCGCGGGCGTGGTGATGTGGACGAGGTCCGCGCCCGCCCCGAACGCGCCGTACCCGACGAGGGCGGGCGCGCCTGTGTACGGTCCGCCGGCGACGACGAGGACCCGGCCATTCTCTCCCTTGTGGCTCGTCGGTTTCGGGACGGGATAGAGGACGAACTCGCCCGGTCCGATCGTCGTAGCGATCTTCGCCGGGATGCCGATGTCGGCGGTGTGGATCCTCCCGGAGTTCTCCAGGGTCATGCCCTCTTTCGCGTCATGCAGCGCGACGGTTGCCGTCGGATGAACCGAGAGCTTCGTCCCGAAGCCGCTCGGGACGTCCGCGCTGAGGATCGGTTTTCCCGAGACATTGAGCTGGCGGACGAGGGACGCAAACGGTTCCCGTAACTCACCCGACACCCCGATGCCGAGGAGGGCGTCGACCAGAAGGTCTGCGCGTGCAATCGCCTCCTCGCTCTGATCCAGGCCGGCGAGGATCTCCACGTCCCGGAGCCGCTCGAAATTCGTCCGTGCCTCCGGCGTCGTGAACTGGTCCGGTGGGCGCGCGAGCAGGACCGTCACCCGCGCATCCTTCGCGAGGTAGCGGGCGGCGACGAGCCCGTCCCCGCCGTTGTTCCCCGTCCCGCAGAGGACGAGGACCTTCTTCCCCGCCGCGTGCATCTCGACCCGGGCGATATCCGCGACCGCCTTGCCCGCGTTTTCCATGAGCTCAAGGATCGAAACGCCGAAGTGTTGCGCGTTGCGATCGAGGACCCGCATCTCGGTCGCCGAGATCATCGGGCGCGCATTCGGGCTTCGCTAGTTAAGCCTTGCCGGCGTCGTTAAGTGGGAGGGTCCTTTTCCCGGTGCCGATGGACCTCGGCCCGCTTCGCCAGTACACGTGGGCGCTCGCGCTCGGCCTCCTGGTGCCGGTGAGCTGGATCCTCGACCTCGCGCTCGGTCCGGGCGTGCTCGTGTTCGTCGTGACCGGGATCGCGATCGTCCCGCTCGCCTGGTTCCTCGGACTCGGGACGGAGGAACTCGGAAAGCATGCAGGACCGGGAATCGGAGGCCTCCTCAACGCGACGTTCGGGAACGCCACGGAACTCATCATCGCGATCTTCGCGCTCGCGAGCGGCCTCACGGAGGTCGTCAAGGCGTCTCTCACCGGGTCCATCATTGGCAATCTCCTGCTCGTCCTCGGCGCGAGCATGCTGGCGGGAGGCTTGCGGCACAAGAGCCAGACCTTTTCGCGCGAGGCGTCCGGAATCCAGATTACGATGTTGGTCCTCGCCGTGATCGGCCTCGTGATGCCGGACTTGTACGTCCTTTCTGCCGAATCGGCGGGCGGCGTGAGCTCCCTCACCTTGCAGGAGATCAGCGAGGTCATCGCCGTGATCCTTCTCCTCGCGTACGGACTGGGCCTCCTGTTCTCGTTGCGGACTCACAAGGACATCTTCAATCCCGTCACCGAGGTCGAGGAGCGCCCGCGATGGTCGAAATCGCTCGCCGTGGGAGTCCTCCTCGTCTCCACCGCGCTGGTTGCGGTCGAGAGCGAGATCCTCGTCGGCTCGTTGGAAGCGGCGAAGGCGAGTCTCGGCCTCACAGATCTGTTCGTCGGCGTCATCATCGTCGCAATCGTCGGCAACGCGGCCGAGCACGGGAGCGCGGTCCTGATGGCGCATCGGAACAAGATGGAGCTCAGCGTGGCCGTGGCGACGACATCGTCGACGCAGGTCGCGCTCTTCGTAGCGCCCATCCTCGTGTTCATCTCGCTTCTCTTCGCGAAGCCGATGACCCTCGACTTCGAGATTTTCGAGCTCGCGTCCCTCGTCCTCTCGACCGCCGTCGTGGCCGCGGTGGTGTCCGACGGCCGCAGCAATTGGTACGAAGGCGCGTTGCTCGTCATGGTGTATGCGGTGATTGCGGTGGCGTTCTTCTTCCATCCGGCGTGAGGGTATGGCCGTCACCCGCCGGAACCTTGCCTACGGCCTCACGGCGAACGTCGTCGTGCTGGGCGTCGTCTCGCTCTTCACCGACATCAGCAGCGAAATGATCCTCCCTATCCTGCCATTCTTCCTGACGCAGGTCCTGCTGGCCAACGTCCTGATCCTCGGGCTCGTGGAGGGGCTCTCGGAAAGCGTCGTCTCGTTCATGAAGATCTTCTCCGGGAGACTCTCCGACGTCGCCGGGAAGCGGAAGCGGTTCGTCGCAACGGGATACGGCCTCTCGACGGCGATGAAGGTCTTGTTCCCATTCGCACAGTCGTGGCCGGAGTTCCTCGGGATGCGCGTCCTCGAGCGGACCGGCAAGGGGATCCGCGACGCGCCCCGGGATGCGCTCCTCACCGAGTCGACGCCCGCGGAGACCCGCGGGAAGGCGTTCGGGTTTCACCGGAGCATGGACACGAGCGGCGCGATCGCGGGGCCGATCGTCACGCTCCTCCTTCTGACGACGGTCGGCGCGACATACCGGATGGTCCTCCTGCTAGCCGCGATTCCGGCCGTCATCTCGGTCCTCATCGTGATGCTCGTGAAGGAACCCGCGCGCGAGCCGAGTCCCCCGAAGCCGCTTCGCGTCACGTTCCGCGGAATCCCACGGCCGCTCCTCGTTTTCATCGGGATTGCGAGCCTGTTCTCCCTGGCGGACTTCTCGTATGCCTTCCTCCTCCTCCGGGCGGTGCCGCAATCGGGGACGCAACAGGCGATCGTCCAAGCGATCCTCCTCTATGTCTTGTTCAATATCGTCTATGCCGCGAATGCGTTCCCGGCCGGGATCCTCTCCGATCGCGTCGGTCGGAAGCCGGTGGTCCTCGTCGGATACGTCCTGTTCGTCGGGATGGCCGTCCTGCTCGCGGTCTCCACGGCGCTGATTGTGCTGATCGTCGGCTTCGTCCTCTACGGTCTCGCCTACGGAATGGCGGAGGGGACGCAGCGCGCCCTTGTGGCGGACTTCGCGCCTCCCGAAATCAAGGCGACGGTCCTCGGCGCCTACCACACGAGCGTAGGCGTCGTGAAGCTCGCCTCGGGACTCGTGGCGGGGTTCCTGTGGGTCGCCGTTTCCCCGAGCGCAACGTTTGCGTTCGGCGCGGTCCTCGCCTCGGCTTCGGCCGTGGCCTTGTCCCTCTGGCATCCGACCGTCACGTTTTGAGCTTCCGTCCGAGGCGGCTCTCGACGGCGGCGATCTTCGATTCGATTTGCCGGGACGCCCCTTTACGGTCGTCGATCTTGATGACTGTCGACACCCGCTCGGAGTCCTTCGCGACGGACTTGTGGCATCGCGCGATGAGCGCGAGGATGTCGTCGAATCCCCCCTCGACGACGGTCCCCATCGGATTGAGCCGGTACGAGAGGCCGCTCCGATCCACGATGTCGACGCATCGAGCGACGTACTCGCCCACGCTGACGCCCTTGCCGATCGGCGTGATGCTGAACTCTGCGATCGTCATCGAATGACCCGGCAGCCTCATATGCCGACCGTCTCTTGCAACTTGTGTGGCGGTCGATTACTCGCGCCTCGCGGCGGAGTACGACCGAGGCCGCGCGGACGACGCGCTCGACCGCGACTACTGGCTTCGAGGGCTCCGGGAGGTCGGCCGAATTCGACCCGGGCAGCGAATTCTCGACCTGGGGGCCGGAACGGGACGCTTCTCGCGGTTGTTCTCCCAGACGAATGTCGTCGTAGCCCTCGATCCATCGAGCGAGATGCTGGGCGTGGCACACGGGAAGGGCCCGTTCGCGGTCGTGCGGGGAGACGCCCATTGTCTCCCGTTCCGCGTGGACTCGTTCGATACGACGATCATCGTCATGGTCCTGCATCACCTCGCCGATTTCCGGGCAGCCCTCGCGGAGGTCTCCCGAGTATCCCGTGGTGTGGTCGTCGCGACGAGCGACATGCCCCATCGCAACCTCGGGATCATGGGGGAGGCGTTTCCGAGCCTCCTGCGCATCGACCGCGCCCGATTCCCGTCCATCGACGAGATCGTCCGCGGGCTCGAAGCGACCCGCTTTCGCGACGTGCGGATTGAGAGCCGTCCATACCGCCGCGTCTTGACTTCTGCTCAACAGATCGAACGCGTGCGTCGACGGTATCTGTCGACATTCGATCTCCTGCCGCCTGGCGAGTTCGAGCGGGGCCTCCGTTTCCTCGAGGCGGAGTTGCCGCGCCGCCACGGCGATCGGTTCGAGACAGACTATGCGTTCACCTTTCTAGCCGCGACAAGGTGAGGTTCGCGGTTCGCGCGCACGTGGGGCAGTAGTCCCGGCCCTTTCGGTCTGTGTCCGCGAGGTTCTCCGAGAAGTACATCACGCATTCCGGATTCCCTTCGTGGTGGCCGAGGCCCAGGGTATGCCCGATCTCGTGGACCGCGGTCTTCGCGGCGCGCTCGACGAGTCGTTCCTCCCCATCGCCGCCAAACGTCGAGATGGAGACGACCGCCCATCCGCCCGGCATATCCGCGTGGCCGAAGACCCGCTTCATCCCCAGGTCCGGGTCGCACAGCTCGACGTCGGTGATCGCCACGACCCGGTCAGAGTCGGCGGCGTGGCACACCGCTTCGAAGGCGGCTGCCCGGTACTGTTTCGACAGGCGTCGGAAGGCGTGCTTCGGGACGGGCTTCGGATTCGCGATCCGCACATCGCCGAACGGCTCCAGCTGCCCACGCAGCGCTTCGAGCACCGAGGGAGCAACGCGACCCACGGGCTGCAGAGTCAGGATCATCCTTTGACGACCCCGAGGGGGACCATCCGCGCGACGATCTTCGTGAGGCCCGCGCCCTCGGCCACTCGGACCACGTCCTCCACGTTCTTGTACGCGCCCGGCGCCTCCTCGACGATTCCCGCCCTCGACGCCGCGCGAAGGTAGATGCCTCGCTTTTCTAAGGCGCGGACGACCTCGTTCGCCTGGAACTTGCGGGTGGCCGCCTTGCGGGACATTTGGCGGCCTGCGCCGTGGCAGCTCGACCCGAACGATTGCGTCATCGATGCCGGAAGGCCGACAAGCACGAAGGAGCAGGTGCCCATGTCGCCCGGGATGAGGACCGGCTGCCCGACCTCGCGGTACTTGGCGGGCGTCTCCGGATGGCCCGCGGGAAACGCGCGCGTGGCCCCCTTGCGGTGGACGACGACCTTGCGGCGTTTCCCGTCCACCTCGTGCTCCTCGATCTTCCCGATGTTGTGGCACACGTCGTACACAATCTCGATCCCGAGGTCTTCGGCGGACGCGTCGAGGATCTTCGAGAAGGCGTTCCGCACCCCGTGCGTGATGAGCTGACGGTTGTTCCACGCGAAGTTCGCACCCGCGCACATCGCGCGCCAGTAGTCCTGCCCCTCCTTCGAGCCGACCGGGGCGCATGCAAGCTGGAGATCCGGGAGCTCGATTTTCTCGCGCTTCACGACTCGCTCGCAGCTTTCGATGTAGTCCGTGGCGATCTGGTGGCCGAACCCACGGGATCCCGTGTGGATCATGACGCAGACGCGGCCCGCCTGCAGGTCGAGCGCCTTCGCCGCGGCCTCGTCGTAGACCGCATCGACTTTCTGGATCTCAACGAAATGGTTCCCGGCCCCCAAGCTGCCGAGCTGGTCTTTCCCCCGCGTGATGGCGCGGTCGCTCACCTTCGAGAAATCTGCGTCCTGCAGGCAGCCGCGGGCTTCGATATGCTCCGGATCCTCAGGCCACGCGTACCCGTTGTCCACGGCCCACGACACGCCTTCCGTCGCGAGCTCCGCCAGTTGCTGCCGGGAGACCTTCACGATGCCGCCCTCGCCCACGCCGCTGGGGACGTTCTCGAAGCAGGCGTCGACGAGCGCTCGCAACTTCGCCCGGACATCCGCCTCCGTCAAGTCCGTCCGCAAGAGACGGACGCCGCAGTTGATGTCGTACCCGATCCCGCCCGGTGAGACCACGCCTTCGTCGAGGTCGAAGGCGGCCACGCCGCCGATCGGAAAGCCGTATCCCCAGTGGATGTCGGGCATCGCCATCGCCTTCCCGACGATGCCGGGCATCGTGGCGACGTTCGCGACCTGTTCCGGCGCCTGATCCTGCCGGAGGAGAGGCATCATCCGCTCGTCGATGAAGATGAGCCCGCTGGTTCGCATCGCCGGCTTGTAGGACCGCGGAATCTCGTAGCGGAACGCGTCAAGTTTCTCGAGGGGGCCGCCCCATCCGTCGCCCATGGAACCAGGAGTCGCGCCTAAGGGCGGAGTGCGCATAAACGTTCGGGCCACTCCGCCGGCGCCCGGCAAAGTTTATGGTGCACCGTGACATCGCGTGCCACGGGTGAGGACGGGCTCCGAACCCGCTCTCTCGGGCCGCCGCGGTTGGGCAGGTGCGGCCTGGGGTCGAAAGCTCGCGGCTCCTCGACAGCGGGGGGAGGATCGAGGACGCCGCGAGCCGTGGCCGCGGGGCTCGTCGCACCCTCTTCGCTCCACGTACGAGTGAACGCGGCGTGTCCTCGGCTCAGCCGCGCGCCTCGCCGATCGCCATGATCGCTTCCCGAATCAGGCGTGCCGCCAGCAAGGCCGTCTGTCCGAAGTCCCAGGTCGGGCTGACCTCGTTCAGGTCCATGCCGACGAGGTGGGGCGCGAGGAGGCCGATCAGTTTCTTCACGTGGAGCGGCGCGAGGCCGAACGGCTCCGGATTTCCGACCGCCGGCGCGTAGGCCGGATCGACGCCGTCGATGTCGATCGTCAGGTAGATCCGGTCGCGGTTGATCGCCTTGAGGGCGCGCTCGACGCCGGCCACGATCCCGCGTTCGTGAATGTCGTAGACGCTGACGTAGGAGAGGCCCAGTCGCTCGAGGTCCTCCCGCTCTTTCCGACTGTACGACCGCACGCCGACGTAGACGACGTGTTCCACCCCGACGTGGTCCGCGATCCGACGCGCGCTGCAAGCGTGGGACCACTTTTCGTCCAGGTACGAGTCCCGGAAATCGAGGTGGGCGTCGACTCCGAGGACGCCGACATCTTTCGGGAAAGCGCGGACGACGGCCGGCGCGAGACTGTGCTCTCCACCGATGACGATCGGGATCTTGCCGGCCCCGACGATCTCCGAAGCTCTCTTCGAGACCCCCTGCACCATCTCCGTCGCGGGCCCGTACGCGGGCAGATCGCCGAGGTCCGCCACGGGCACGTCGAGCAGATCCCGCTGGTGGTCCATCATGTACGTCTCGAAATTGTACGACGCTTGACGGATCGCCTGCGGCGCGTATCGGGAGCCGCCCCGGAACGAGCACGTGCGATCGTACGGCACACCGAAGAGGGCGATGCGCGCTTCCTCGTACTTCGCGACGGCGTCAGCGAAGCGCGGGACGGCCACGGCCACGGAACCCGTTGCCCTTATTTGAGCCCGACTCCGCTCACTGGGACGAAAACTTGCGGCGGCCGAGCGCCTCCAGGTACATGGTCTCTTGGCCCGGCTGGATTCGCCCCTGGAACTCGTCGGTCACGGGGAGTTCGAACGTCTCGTACGTCGCGAGGTCCATCAGCTGCGCCACGTTGCCGTGCATCGAGAGGACCTGGGCCTTCCGCTTGTCGATCATCGGGACGCGGACCTTGTGCGTCACCGGATGGACAACCGATCGCTTCTGGCCGTCGAACAGGCCCACCGCTTCGAGCCTCGCCTTCGCCTCGCCGTGTTTCCCCGGCTTCGACATCTGGACGCTGATGATCTTGCAAGGCTCCTCGTCGATGACCACATAACGGCCAACCTTGAGCTCCCGCATCTCGGCCTGTTCCCACGACATTGAGAATCCACCGTTGCGATATGGCCGCTCCCTTAAAATGTTTCCTTAGCGTCGCGATCGCTTCTGTCGCGCACGCTGTCCGAGCGAGGCCCGCTGCTTCGGACGGATCGGTTTCGTCGCCTTCCGCCTCCGGACTTCCGCGACGGCGTGCTCGAGATCCTCGACTAAGTCCGGTGCGATTCGTCGCTTCGTGAATGCGTCCGCCCGCGCGGCGATCGCGATCTTTGCGGCGAAGACGCGCGCGATGGCGCCGCGTTGCCATGGGGGCGCCCGATGGATCCACGCATGCTGAAAGAGCACGCCGTGTTTCGGCGGCCGAGCGCCGGTCTTCAGATGCCGGAACAAGGCCCGCTCGGCGCCGAGGAGCTGGATCGTGCCCGACGGAAGGCGTGCGAGATCCTCGACGCTTCCCGCCTGCGCGACGAGTCGGGCGGCAATCATGGGACCCGCGACCTCGGAGACGTTCGGCGCGAGGTCGCGGATTGATCCGTCCACGTAGGCCTCGAGCGCTTTCCGTTCCGCGGCCACGGTCCGGGCGAGAGCCGCGAGTTCTTTGAGGTTCTTCTCCTCCCGCGTACCGAGCTCCGCACCGACGCTCTCGCGGTGATCGATCGGCATCGTTTCCCGCCGGCCGTGCTCGGCGATCAGATCAAGGTACTCGCCGGCATCGACCATCCGGGCCAGTTCCGGGAAGTGCAGGCCGTACCACTCCCGCACGCGCTCGACGATCAGGTTCCCCTGTTCCTGGAGATCGT
Organism: Thermoplasmata archaeon; assembly: GCA_035637195.1. GTDB lineage: Archaea > Thermoplasmatota > Thermoplasmata > RBG-16-68-12 > RBG-16-68-12 > RBG-16-68-12. Next base: position 11,279 of record DASPXQ010000188.1, read on the forward strand.
CCAACGCCCCGACCGCCTGGCGGAGATGGTCTTCCGGCCGGATCGCCTTGCGCATCCGCCGCTTCGCAAGGTCGACCATCGCCGCGTGCAGCAGGTCCCTCCCATAGCCGAAGTCCTCGGACTTCAGGAACGGCGGCGACTCGCTCGTGCGATTGCCGCCGGCGCGTTCGAGACGGGGTTCGATGACGAACACCTCGTCGGCGAGGCCCATGAGTTCCCGTTCCTCGTCCAGGACTTTCCAGTCCTCGACGAGTGCGAGGCGGTCGGCGAGGCGCGCCGCATCCGACGGGAAGAGCCGCTCGTGGACGATCTTGTCGCCGTCCAGGAGGAACGATCCGAACCAGGTCGTGAGCAGGAGCACGGAGCCCGGCGAAGGCCGTGGCCGGGTAAAAGCGTATGGCCCTACCGGCGTTTCTTCGCGGGCGTTTTCTTCCGCGGCGCCTTCGCCGCGCCGGATCGGAGTTGGCCCGGCTTCACGATGCCCTCTTCCGTGATGATGCCCGTGATGTACTTCGCCGGCGTCACGTCGAACGCAGGGTTGCGGGCGGGACTCTCTTTCGGGGCGATTGGATGGCCGTCGAGGTGGAGGACTTCTTGCGGCGACCTCTCCTCGATCGGGATCTTGTCGCCCGATGCCAAGTCGAAATCGATCGTGCTCGTTGGTGCCGCGACGTAGAACGGCACCCGGTTCTCTTTCGCGACCACCGCCTTCCCGTACGTGCCGATCTTGTTCGCGGTGTCGCCGTTCGCCGCGATCCGATCCGCGCCGACGAGGACGAGATCGACCTCGCCGCGGCCGAGGAACGCGGCCGCCGCGCCGCCCGTGATGATCGCGTGGTCGATTCCCTCCTGGAGCAGCTCCCACGCGGTGAGGCGTGCGCCCTGGAGCCGCGGGCGTGTCTCGTCGACGTAGACGAAGAAGTGGCGGCCCTGTTCTT
>DASPXQ010000189.1:0-4892 GCA_035637195.1 Thermoplasmata archaeon
CTCGACGATGTGCTCGACCTTGATCAGCTTCTGATAGACCTCCTTCTCCCGGGTCGGTTCGATGTCGATGAGGACGAAGCCGATGGCCGTGGGGACCCCTTATTTTGACGTACATCCGAGTCGTAGATAAGGATATCGCGCGCCCCGAGAAACAGACGACGTCGATTAAATCGTGGGGCCGAGTCTCATGTGGGATTCTCAGGAGTGAGGATACAAATACACCCCGATTCCTCAAATCTATCTGTGCCACGAAAGCCCGGGGCACCGGGCAATCCCGCACCGGCGTTCCCCGTCGAGACCCTCCGACACTGGTACGTCACCCCCTTCGGCGGTCGCTCGCCGGAACTCGACCTGTTCCAGATCGGCATCAACCGCCAGGCGATCGAGAGGAACACCTCCCTCGATCCCGGGATGGACCGCGTCCGCGTGACGATCCTCGGGCACCTGCGCCGTCCGATCCTGCTCGAGCGCTTCTTCGAGGTCGTCCCGCTCGACGAGCGCCATCCGGACGCCTTCCGCCACTCCCCGATGGGCGAGGCGGTCCTCCCGGAGGGCGACGAGGTCTTGCGGCCCCGCGACGCGCCGCATCCGGGGGACGAGGTCGTGATCAGCAGCGTCGCGAGCCAGCGGCTCGGGCTGCTCGCGGACTCCGAGGCGTTCGGGGAGATCGTGGCGGAGTTGGTCCGCCGCGCCCGCGCGACGGATCAGGAGAACAGCTGAACCCCGCTTCCCCCGACGGCCGGCCTGGGTCGCAATCGTTTTTATCGGCCGCCGGCCTAGGTGGACCGATGCGGATCGGAGTCATCGGCGTCCAGGGCGACGTGAGCGAGCACGTCGATGCGGTCGCCCGCGCCCTACGCGAGTTCGGGAAAGAAGGCGAGGCGATCGCCGTGCGCCGGCCGGAGGAGCTCGCGCGGGTGGACGCCCTCACCATCCCGGGCGGCGAGAGCACGACGATCTCGAAGCTCCTCGTCAAGCTCGGCCTGTTCGATGAGATCGTCCGCCGCGCCACGGAGGAGGCGATGCCGATCATGGGGACGTGCGCGGGGTGCATCCTCCTCTCGAAGGACGCGGGCGTCCAAGGGGAGAAGACGAAGACGAAGCTCCTCGGGCTCATGGACATGGCGGTCGACCGAAACGCGTTCGGCCGGCAGCGCGAGTCGTTCGAGACGGACCTCGACGTCGAAGGGCTCCCGACGCCGTTCCATTGCGTGTTCATCCGAGCGCCCGCGATCCTGCGGACGTGGGGCGGTTGCGTGCCGCTGTCCCGATACAAGGATCGGATCGTCCTCGCGAAGGAGGGCCACCTGATCGGCGCCGCCTTCCATCCGGAGCTGGGCGGGGACCTCCGCATCCACCGAGCGTTCCTCGAGCTCGTCTAGAAGAGCACGATCACCAGGGCGCCCAGGGCGATCGCGCCGCTCAGGGTGACGTACAACGCCGGCCGAAGGACGGCCATCGTCGAGCTGATCGACGTCGTGAGGCGCGACGCGGATTGCGGACCGAAGATCCGGAACTCCGGGATCTCGCCCGCGAAAGCGGCGGCATCGGCCGGCTCGAGGCCCGCCACCGCCTCCGCCACGGCGGCCTCCGCCAGCGCCAAAATCGTGTCGTGGTCGAGCACCGCGCCGACCGCGTTGAAGCCGTCCATCGTCAGGTTGACGGAGTGGTTATCCGTCGTCATCGCCTCGGACTCCTGCACGATCCCGGAGACCTTGGCGCGGATGTCGTCTCGAATCCCGGGGACCATGTTGTTCCCGTCGAAGAGGACGTACGCGGTCCGCTGCCCGCCCGTCTCGACGACGAGCGCCTCGATGCCGCGCGCCCCGATCCCCTGGTCCGGCGAGCAAAAGCCGCGGCGCGACGCATAGCCGACCCGCGGCCGATCCTTCGGCGCCTTCAGCGCCGCCTCGGTGGCGGCTTTCGCGGCCTCGATAATCTCGTGGCTCCGCTGGCTGCCGAACAGCGTCAGGCCGACGCCGGGCTCGAGGCAGTTGTGCGCGTCGACGAAGATCGCGTCCCGCGCGCCGAGGAGCCGCGCCTCCTGGACCGCCGCGTGGCCCGTCGCGTTGTCGATGTCGTCCGTCGGGTTCGGTGCGAACGACGCGACGATCAGCACGACGTCGCCGAAGGCCTGCGCGAGCGCCGACGCCCGCGCGAACGACGCGCGGCAGGAGCGGCCGACCCGCACCCCGTACTCCGCCGTCGTCGCGAGGGCCCGCACGGCGTCGGAGACTTTCTGCACCTCCGCCGACGTGGCGGGGTTCTCGTCGTGCGTCGTCGGGCCGTGGGCGACGAGGACGTTCGGCGTGAGATCCGACAGGCCGCGAGCCACCTTCGAGGGGAGGTCGCTCCCGCTCACGTAGCCCATCGGGCCCGGATGGACGGTCGGCGCGACGAACAGCGCCTTGAGGCCCTTCGCCGTCCGGAAGGCGAGGCCGCCGACCCGGACTCGGGCGACGACGCTGATCGAATGGAAGAAGCCCTCCAGCTCGGCGATGCCCGATTCCTCCGGCTCCGTGTAGTGGTCTAGGGTGAAGCGCAAGAGCTTCAGGCCGTCGACGCCGAACGAGCGCAGGAGCGGGCGCTTCGCGATCTCCGCGTAGGCGACCGCGCTGCCGAAGAACAACGCGAACACGGCGAGCGCGATGACGACGTCGGCGGCTCCGAACCCCGGCACGAAGAGCGCGAGGCCCGCGAGGCCGAGGACCGGATGCAGCGCGGCGGCGGGGAGCGAGCGGAGGTGCTTCGAGTTCGACGTCGCCGACAGGATGACCTCGCGGACCCACAGGATCGCGCCGTAGCCGAGGACCGCGACGCGGTCGATCCGGAACGCGTACGTCACGCCGCCGAAGATCGCGTACGCCGTCAACACGCCGACCGCCATGAGTTCGAACGATCCCAGTAGGATCAGGCTGACGAAGATCAGGAGGAACGAGCGGCGGAAGTACATCCGGCCTCCGAGGCGCTCCGCCACGGGGACCGTCGCCACGGCGGCGATGCACGCGGGCAGGGCGATCGCGACCGCGCCGACGGCGACCCGTCCCGCGTCGAGGGCCGGATACACGAGCAGGTACGACTCCATGAGGGCGAAGGCGAGGATCGGGAAGATCATCCGCTGCGGCCGGGGCGACAGGAAGAGGCGGCGGGCGAGGCGCGTCGTCTCGGCCTGGCTCTCCGCCACCGTCTTCGGGCGGAGGACGTGCATCAGTCCGCCTTCACCGCTTCGATGATGCGCTGCAACGCGTCGCCTTCCCGGGCGACCTCGACGATCGTCCCCGTCACGACGACGTCCGCGCCCGCGCGCGAGACGGCCGACGCGGCCTCCGGCGTGCGAATGCCGCCGCCGACGATGAGCGGGATCGCGATCGCCTCGTGGACGGCGCGGATCAACCGGTCTGGCACCGGCTGCGGCGCGCCGCTCCCCGCCTCCAGGTAGACGAGCTTCATGCCGAGCATCTGCGCCGCGAGGGCGTACTGCACCGCGACGACCGGGTTCTTCCGCGTGATGAGGTCCGCGTCGCCGACCTCGCCCGCCCGCATGCCCGGCTCGACGACCAGGTAGGCCATCGGGATCGTCTCGAGACCCCACGCGGCGACGATCGGCGCGGCGAGCCGTTGCTCGCCGATGATCAGGCGCGGATCGCGGCTGTTCAGCAGGCTCATGAAGTACAGGGCATCCGCATGGGGCGAGAGGTTGCGGGCGTTCGACGGGAAGAGGATGACGGGCACCTTGGCGGCGTCCTTGATCGCGAGGACCGTCGCGTCGACCTTGTCCTGCGTCACCCCGGTCGACCCGCCGACCATGACGGCGTCCGTCCCGGCGCGGGCGGCCTCCGCCGCGATCGTCCCCGCCTCCGGGGCCGTCTGCTTGTCCGGATCGACGAGGGTCATGTGGAGCCGGCCTTCCTTGCGCCGGCCGACGATGTACTCGTAGACGTTCACACGAACGCACCTGCGAGGAAGGCTGCGAGGGCGACGATCATCGCGTACTTCGTCACGCGCTGGGAGCGCGACGGATTCGCGGCCGAGTGGAGGGCGGCGTAGATAAACATTCCGTCGGCCAGGAGGACGACGACCAAGTATCCCAGGCCCAGGACGCCGAAGTACGCGGGGAACAGGCTCAGCCCGACGGCGATCACCAGGAACCCGGCCGCCGCGAACCCCGCGTTCAACGCGCCGACCCGCTGCGGCAGCGTCCGGCGGTCCACGTCGCCCTTCATGTCCTCGATGTCTTTCGTGATCTCCCGGCCCGCGGTCGCGAACGACGCGAGCGCCGCGAGGACCGTCCCGCGGATCATCGGTGCGACCGGTCCGGAATACACCGCGACGGCCGCGAACAGGAAGAGCGAACCCACGAGATAGGAGATCGCGAGATTACCGGGAAGTCCTTGGGATTTCCAGCGGCGTTCGTACCCGTACATCACGCCGGCGTTCAGCAGGACGATCGCCAGATTCGCCACGCTCACGAACACGGCGGCGACGGAGGATCCCGCGAACAGCAGGATCGTGAACGTCCTCGCCGTCCGCGGAGAAACGGTCCCGGAGGCCAACGGTCGCTCCGGGTGGTTGATCCGATCCGTCTCGACGTCGAAGAGGTCGTTCATCGCGTTTCCGCCCGCGGTGAACAGGGCGGCCGCGAGGCCCGCGAGGCCGATTGACAGCGGCGCGGAACTCCACGCCCCCACCCCGCCGGCCGCGACGGTCCCGATGAGGACCCCCGCCGCGGACATGAGGCAGTTCAAGGGCCTCGAGAGCGCCAGGAGTCCCCGCATTCTCGCCGGCCAGAGTCTCCTGCGAATAATAAGGCTATCCCGCCGCGGCCCGGTTGAACGATGAGGCCCTCGTCGTCATCGATCCCACGCGCCCGGGGTTCGCCCGCGATGGCGCCG
>DASPXQ010000190.1:0-8197 GCA_035637195.1 Thermoplasmata archaeon
CCCGTTGGCGGAAAGCCAGTGGATCGTCGGCGCGTACGGCCTCACCCTGGCCGGATTCCTGATGCTCAGCGGCCGAGCCGGAGACGTCTACGGCCAGAAGCGGCTCTTCCTCGCGGGAATCAGCCTCTTCACGGTCGCGTCTTTCGTCGCCGGCTTGTCCCCGTCCTTCTTGCCGCTCGTCATCGCCCGGGGATTCCAAGGCATCGGGGCCGCCATCACAGCGGCCACCGCGCTCGCGATCCTCGCGGCCACGTTCCCGGAAGGGAGGGCGAGGAACCGGGCGCTCGGGGTCTTCGTCGCGGCTTTGTCCGCGGGCTTCGCCGCCGGGTCTCTCGCGGGCGGCGTCCTGACCGCAGCGTTCGGCTGGAGGTCGGTCCTGTTCGTCAACGTGCCGGTCGGCATCACGGGGGCGGTCCTCGCCCAGAGGTTCCTGACGCGGGACGCGGGCCGGGCCGAAGACCCGCATCTGGACCTGCCGGGCGCGCTCACCGTGACGAGCGGCCTGCTCCTCTTGGTGTACGCCCTCACCAACGCGGCGGAGTTTGGCCTCGCGGCGGTCCTCACCGCGATCCCGCTCGTGCTCGCGGCGGTGGTCCTGGCGCTCTTCGCGGTCATCGAACACCGGTCGCGGGCCCCGCTCATGCCGCTGGGATTCCTTCGCCGGGGGACGATCCTGCGGGCCAACGTGCTCGGCCTCATCCTCGCCGCATCGCCCCCGGGCATCCTGTTCATCCTGACGATCTTCCTGCAGGAGATCCTCGGCTACTCGGCCCTGTTCACGGCCCTCGCATTCCTGCCCGCGACCCTCGTGTTCTTCGGCGTCGGGGGATTTGGAGCGTCCCGGCTCGTCAACCGGTTCGGGGTGCGCCGGGTCCTGGTCCTGTCCTCGGGGCTCATGACGGTGGGCGTCGCGCTGCTCACGCAGATCTCTCCCGCCGGTGGATACCTGGGCATCATGCCTGGGTTCCTGGTGTGGTCGTTCGGGGCGAGCATCGGCTTCCCGGCGGTGACAATCGCGGGGCTCGCCGGGACGAGGCCGGGCGAGGAAGGGCTCGCCTCGGGACTCATCAACACCTCCCAGCGCCTCGGAGGCCCCGTCGGCCTGGCGCTCTTCCTGACGATCATCGGCGCGGCGCAAACGCGAGGCGTCGCCGCGAGTGCCGTGACATCGCAGGCGCCGGTCGTGCTCGGATTCCAAGAGGCGTTCATCGCCATGGTCCTGCTGAACCTGATCGGGGTGTTCGTGGCCCTCCGCATCCGCCACGAGCACGAGAAACACCGAGCTCCCGCAGAGTGAACTCGTCGGGAAACGCGGCAAGCGAGTCGCTTCAACCTCCAACGAGGTTTCTCCTGGACGGGAACTTTGTTCCCGCGGCATTTATCTGAGCCTCCGCGAACGCCGTCCCCATGGCCGACGCCGGCGCCCACCAGCCGAACCGACGGCCCCTCCTCGCCCTCGTCCTCCTCTCCCCCGTGATCGCGGAGATGCTCTCCGGATCCTCGGCGCCTCTCGAGTGGCTCAACCCGGCCGTCCCGCTCCTCCTCATCTGGCTGTACGGCTCCGGCGTGCTCGTGATGCGCGAGACCGCGGTCCGCTGGAAAGTCGGGTGGCCCGGGATCCTGCTGCTCGGCGCCGCGTACGGGATCATCGAGGAAGGCCTCGCGGTCAAGTCATTCTTCGACCCGGGCTGGATGGACCTCGGGACCCTCGGGTGGTACGGCCGCTGGCTCGACGTGAACTGGGTGTGGGCCGTCTGGCTGACGATTTACCACGCCGTCGTGAGCATCGCGGTGCCGATCTTCCTGGTCGACTGGATCTGGCCGCGTACGCGGGGCGTGGCGTTCACGTCCCGGCGCGGATACATCGCCGCAATCGGCTTCCTGGCTTCCGCGACGATTTTCATCGATCTCGTCCTGACGCCGTACCGGCCTTCCGTCTGGCACCTCCTCGGCGCGCTCGCGGCGGTCGCGTTCCTCGCCTGGGCCGCGAAGAACTATGCCACGCGGCTGTGGGACCGCCTCCCGACCGGGACGCCGCGCTCCCCTCGCGTGTATGCGATCGCCGGATTTGCGTTCATCGGCGGTTCCTTCCTGATTTACGGCGGCGGCTCCGCCCTCGGCGTCTACCCGATCATCACGGTCTGGGAAGGCGCGCTCGTCCTCTTGGCCGTGATGTTGCTAATCCGCCGCACGTCGGGAGATCCGCGGTGGGCGAGGCAGCGTTTCGCCTTCGTCGGCGGCGTCATGGGCTTCCTCATCGTCCTCGCGGTGTTCCTGGAACTCGCCGGTTGGCGCGGAATGGGCGTCGTCGCCGCGGCCTTCGCGCTCTTGTTGGTCCGATGGTACCGCCGCGCGCCGGCCGCGAGCGTCCCGGAACCGGCCCCGCGACGGGATCCCTCCTCGAATGATAATCTGGACTCCCGTGTCGGCTAGCCCCCCAGCTCGATGATGATCTTCTTCCCCGCCTTCGAGACGAGCACCGTTTCGTCTCCCCGCAGATGAAGGCTGCGCTCGATATCCGTCGGAATCCGTAGGACCGTCCCGCGCCCACTCCGCGAAAGTTTGCGCCGCAGCTTGAGCGGCTCGCCCCAGATTCCGAGCCGGCGCGCGACTCTAATCATCCGCTGACTCTGCTCTTCGGCAATGAATTCCTCCCCGCAGGAGGCACACCGAAGCCCCTGCTCCACGAATGTGTAACCTTCGATCTCGGAGGTGATGTCGTCGGCAGGGACGAGCCTCCGCTTCCCACAATTGGGACACCGCATCGGTCGACTATCCCTCGGATCCCGTGATGACAAGGACCTCATCGTACTCGGCGTCGTACACGACCACCAACTTCTTGTGTCCTTTCTTTCGGACGAAGATTTCCCACTTTCCCTTTCCGACGCGTGAAACCCTGTGCGCGGCGCGCAACGCCTCCCTCAAATCGGCTTGATCCCAGTCCCATTTCCTCATCCACGTGTTCCGGAAGTGCTTGCTCACGTACACGTGGACCTCGTCGATGTCGAACGGGAGCAAAGTGGTTCACTATCTTATGTAATGAATTTCATCTATATGAAGGCTGAGACGGGGTCAGAGAATCCCTGGCATTCGGAGCTTTCACGGACCCTATGGTATCGTTTAGTTAGGGGGTTCGTGTCGTGGCGGACATGCCAACCGCCGCAGACTTACGGGACATTTACGAGTACAACTGGCGGGTCCTCCGCGACTACTGCGACGCGCTCTCCGCAATGCCGGAGGAAGCCGTCCTCAAGAATCGCGAAGCGACCTACCGGTCGATGAAGAACATCTTCCACCACATCGTCAAGGGGCACGACGGCTGGCTGAACGTCTCCGCCCAGGACGACTCCCCGGACCCGAAGGTCTACGACGGGGACTTCGACGCGCTCCCCACGATGGCGAGCGTGCGGGAGTACATGGAGAAGGTGATCGCGAAGGAACAGGCCTTGCTCGCCTCGCTGAAAGATGATGATCTCGACCGCCCGATCCAAGCCTGGTGGAAGAAGCGTCCCCATCCGCTCCGCGACGCCCTCATGCAGGTGACGTTCGAGCAGGCCCACCACACGGGCGAGCTGATCGCGCTCTTCTGGCAACAGGACGTCGAACCGCCGGAGATGACGTGGATCGACGTCCGCATGGAGATCGCGGGAATCGCTGGGCCCTCGTGACCGACGCCTCACGTGTGCAGGATCTTCGAGAAGTAGTCGTCGATCCCCGGGAACGCGGAGGTGTCACCGGTCCAGGAGGCGAGCTCGCGCGCGAACCGCGACTCGAAGGCGAGCAGCGCGTCCAAGATCGGGTACTTCATGTCCTCGCTTCCGGCGCCGCGGACGACCGCCGCCGCGACCGTTTCGGTCCCGCGGACGAACAGGATCGTGTACGCCCCGTACCGGAGCTCGTCGAGGCCGCCTTGCTTCGAGGCGAGGGTCTGCTTGACGAATGCCTGGACCGCCACCAGCATCCCGCTGAGGATGTCCCGATCGATGTCCGTGCGCAACGTCGAGGAGTAGTGCCGGAGGAGGACGCCGCCTCGCGTCATGACGAACAGCTCCTCGATGCCCGACGCTGGCGATAGGCCGAGCCCGAGCATCTCCGCGAGGCGCGCCCCGACGTGTCGCATCTCGATCTTGACGAGGCCGATGTTCGCGGATTTGCTGAAGAAGCAGAGGAGGTTCATCTCGCTCGCGCCGAGGCGCATGACCGCGACGCCAGAGACGGGACCCTCGAGCAGCACCACCGGAGGTCCCGGGAGGTTCAGCGTCTCGAAGACGTTGTCCGCGGATCGCGCGATCAGCGTGGCCATCGCCGCGAGGACGTCGACCTGTTCGCGGTGCCCGCCGTTCCCCGCCACCGTGAGGCCGCTCTCGTCCGCGATCACGGCTCCGAGGACTCCCGGCGCACGGCGGCTCAGGTCTCGAAGGACGCCTTCGAGGTCGCCCCGCAGGTCCGGCTCCTCGTCGGAGACGAGCGGGACGTCCACGCGGCGCGGGCTACTTCGGAGCATCACCGGTCGCCTCCGTTGGAGCCTCGCGGACTCTCGTCCGGATCGATGCCGCCCGTTTCAGCAGTCGGTAGCCCCCGCGCGGCCTCGGCCGGACGACGAAGAAGATTTCGATTGCGCCGTACAAGAAGCCCCCCAGCCAGACGAACACGATGACCGTTGAGGCGGCGGAAGGGAGCGGATGGCCCAGGGCGGTACTGATCAGCGCGGCCGTGAGAAACAGGAACGCGGCCGTGAAGGCCGCCAGGAACCGCTCGAGCCTCTCCGCGAGGATGAACATCCTCGCGCGGCGCACGTCCTTGTTCATGCGGCGGAACGTGACGAAGGTGGTCGCCACGACCACGAATGTGGCGAGGATGACGCCCTGCAATGTGACGGCGATCGCTTGAGCAACCAGGTCTGCCAAGGCTATCCATTTCCGGATGGTGGCGACAGCCCGTTTAAGCGTTACGAGCCAAATGTTTCGTTTTGGAACATTCGGGGGAGGCCTCGTCCGCGGCCCGGCGCCCTCGTGTGCATGGCGGCCTAACGCGCTGGTCCGGAACTTTCGGAATGGAGGATGACCTCGCTGAGGCCGATGGTATGGGGCAACCGACTTACCCGACGGACGGATGGGACCAGGGGAGCCGCATGACGCACCCCTCGCCTCCCGCATTCGCCGACCGCGTATGGATCGTCACCGGGGCGAATTCGGGGATCGGCAAGGCGACCGCCCTCGGCCTCGCCCGCCTCGACGGGACCGTGGTCCTCGCATGCCGCAACGCGGAACGAGGAGAGGCCGCGCGCGAGGAAATCACGCGAGCGACGGGCAACGAGAAGATATCCGTGATGATCGTCGACATGGCCAGCCAGACTTCGATTCGCTCGTTCGCGGACGAATTCCGAAGGACGCCCGATCGCCTCGACGCTCTCGTGAACAACGCGGGCATCTTTCGACGTCACCGCCATGTCACGCCGGATGGCCTCGAAGAAACGTTCGCCGTCAACTACCTCGGTGGCTTCCTCCTCACACACCTCCTGCTCGACCTCCTGAAGGCCTCCGCGCCGTCGCGCGTCGTCAATGTCTCGTCCTCGGCGCACGAAGGAGGCCGCATCCATTTCGACGATCTCCAGGGCGAAGCCAGGTATAGCGGCTTCCGCGCATATGGCCAGTCGAAGCTCGCCCAGGTCCTGTTCACGTACGAGCTGGCGCGACGGCTCGAGGGGACCGGCGTCACGGTGAACGCGTGCCACCCCGGCGTCATCCGCACGAACTTCGGCCGCGACGACTGGCCTTGGGCCGTGCACCTGGTCCGTCCGTTCTTCAAGAGCCCGGAGAAAGGCGCGCAGACGCCGGTCTACCTCGCAGCATCCCCGGAGGTAGCCGGCCTGACAGGCAAGTACGTTGTAAGGAAGGAGCCGCGTGCGTCGTCGCGGCTCTCGCAGGACCCCGAACTCCAGCGGCGGTTGTACGACGTCAGCCTCGAGCTCACCGGGTTGCGTGCTTAGTGCCGTGAGCTTCAGGCGCAAACCTTATCGTTCCCCCGACGAATCGCATCCCGTGGCCATCCCCCTCGACCGGGTCGAAGTGGCGGGAATCCTCCTCGCACTTGTTTTCTCTATCATCATGATGGCCTCGTCCACTTGGTTCTGGCCACCTGGGGGAATATTGGCCTATCTGACTCTCGTCCTGGGCCTCCTGGCCCTCAAGCGGGTTCGCCGCGCAGCGCGGGCTCGATGGCCGGGGCAGCCGGCCTAGCTCCCGAGACGCGAAACCGCAACCGGAACGCTTATTCCGAGTTCTCGCGGTCCGCCGCGTCTGATGGATGGCCGGCGTGTCCTCGTGACGGGCGGCGCGGGGTTCATCGGATCCCACGTCGTCGAACGGCTGAGCGGCCGCAACCTCGTCACAGTCATCGACGACCTCTCGACCGGATCGCTGCGGAACCTCGAGGACGTCCCGAAGCCGGTTCGCGTGAAGCGGTCGTCGATCCTGCAGCCGAAGGTTCTCGGAGCGTCAATCAAAGACCACGAGATCGTCTACCATCTCGCCGCGAAGACGTCCGTCCCGGAGAGCGTGCAGAAGCCACAGGAGTACTGGCGGACGAACGTCGAGGGCACGCTGAACGTCCTCAAAGCCGCCGTCGACGCGGGCGCGCGGCGCGTCGTGTTCGCCTCGAGCGCCGCCATCTACGGAAACGTCGAAGACACCCCGACGGTCGAGACGCAGAAGCCGGCCCCCGCCTCGCCGTACGCGACGACGAAGATGGTGGGCGAGTTCGCCTGCGAGGAAATCGCCTCGCTCAAAGGCATTGAGACGGTCGTCCTGCGGATCTTCAACGTGTACGGACCGCGCCAGCCCACGACGTCGTCGTACGCGAGCGTCATCCCGACCTTCTGCTCGGCCATCGCCGCGAACCGGCCGATCGAGATCCATGGAGACGGGCAGCAGACCCGGGATTTCCTGTACATCGGCGATCTCGCCGAGGCGCTCGAACTCGCGGGCGACAAGGGCGTCGCGGGGGAGACGTTCAACGTCGGCTCGGGGATCGCGACGTCTGTGGCCGATGTAGCCACCGTCCTCTCGGAGATCACGAACGCCCCGGTCCGCGCGACGAGGAAGGAGCCGAGGCCGGGCGACGTGCGCCACTCCCAGGCGGACATCGGGAAGGCGGCCGCGCGACTCGGGTTCACGCCGCACACGTCGTTGCGGGACGGCATAGAAAAGACCCTAGCCTACTTCCGGGCCGCCGAGGCCGCACGCTGAGGTTCCCTCAGGCCGACTCCTGCAGCCACGCCTCGAAGGCGTCGAACGAGAGCGGCCGACCGAGGAAGTCCTCGACGAGTCGGGCCGCCGGCTTCTCGCTCCCGCGCGCGAGGATCGTCTCCCGATATCGTCGCGCGACCTCCGGGTCGAGGATCGAGCCGCCCTCCCGGAACTTCGAGAACAGGTCCTTCGCGATCACGAGGGACCACATGTACGTGTAATAGATCGCGGAGTAACCGTTGAGGTGGCCGAAGTTGCACTGGAAGTGCGTGTCCGGGAAGAGAGGCACGAGCGGGAAACGCCCGAAGACGTCTTCCAGGGTGCGCGTCGTGTCCCGTCCCGTTGGATCGCGGCGGTAGTACTCCAGCGACAGGGTCGCGTACACGAGCTGCCGCTGCACGTCGAGCGCCCGTGAGACGGCGTCGGCTCGTTTCAGCTTCGCGACGAAGTCCGCGGGCACCACCTCGCCCGTCTCGTAGTGGAACGCGAACCGTCCGAGCGCTTCGGGGTCGCGGACCCATTCCTCGAGCATCTGGGACGGGGCCTCGATGAAATCCCACTCGAGCCCGTCGTCCGTGTTCTTCACCCACCGCCCGTGGCCCTGGAAGATCGAGTGGAGCAGGTGCCCGAACTCGTGGAAGAACGTCTCGACCTCGCGATAGTCCATCAGGGCCGGCCCGTCCGCCGGATCCGGGAAGTTGCACATCAGCGCGGCTTGCGGCTGCTGTGCTCCGCGGATTCCGGTCACAAGGCCTTGGGCCGCGGCGTGGGTGTACTTGTCCTTGCGGGGATGGAGGTCGAGGTAGAACCGACCGAGCCGCTTCGCGCCGTCGTGGACGTCGTACACCTCGACGGACTCGTGCCACACCGGCACGCCCGACACGCGTTCGTAGCGGACGCCGAACAGCTCGCCCGTCAAGAAGAAGAGTCCGTCGCGCACCTTCGTGAAG
>DASPXQ010000191.1:0-2023 GCA_035637195.1 Thermoplasmata archaeon
ATCGGCCGCCGATGCGCGCTCGCAAGTCGAACAGACGGCCGATCCAGTAGTCGATCACGGCGAGCAACTGCTGCACCGGCATCCCTTGTTTTCGGTATGACTCCAGCTTCCGCTCGAGCACCCCGAACGTTCGGGTCATGACCTTCGGCGGCCACCCCCACATTTCCTGCCCCATGGCGACGACAGTTTTTTCCGGCAAATCCGGGTCCCCCTCGAAAAGGCGCATCGGGCGATTCCTGTAAAAGCCTTCCGAGCGGGAGACCGGATCGACTCCGACGGGAACCTTATATCTTCCCCGCCCTACCGCCATTGATGCAAGAGAAAGGACCGTTCGACCACCTCGGACTGGATCCGGCCCTCGTGCGGGCCGTCCACGCCCTCGGCTACGAGGCCCCGACGCCGATCCAGCGCGAGGCGATCCCTCCGATCCTCGCGGGACGCAACGTAATCGGCACGGCCCAGACCGGGTCCGGCAAGACGGCCGCGTTCCTGCTCCCGATCCTCCAGCGGTTCCTGCACGAGCCGGCCCGCGGCACCCGCGCCCTCGTGCTCTCGCCGACGCGCGAGCTGGCGGCGCAGATCGAGACCGCGTTCCGCGGCTTTGCGAAGGGGACGCGGCTCCACGCGCATGCGGTATACGGAGGCGTCGGCATGGCGCCGCAGGAGCACGCCCTCCGAGGCGGGGTCGACGTTGTCGTCGCGACGCCGGGACGGCTGCTCGACCACATGTCCCGCCGGAACGTGGACTTCCGAGCGCTGAAGGTCCTCGTCCTCGACGAGGCGGACCGCATGCTCGACATGGGATTCCTGCCCGACGTCCGGCGAATCGTCGACGCGCTCCCGAAGGATCGCCAGACGCTCCTGTTCTCGGCGACGATGCCCGAGGAGATCGAGCGGCTCTCGCGGACGATCATGCGGAACCCCGTCCGGATTTCCGTGTCGCCGCCGCAGCGGCCCCCGCCGACGATCCGGCACGAGGTGTTCCCGGTCCCCTCCCACCTCAAGACAGCGCTCCTTGTGCGGCTGCTCGGCCGGGAGGACATGCTGTCCGTACTCGTGTTCGTGCGGACGAAGCGGCGCGCGGACCGCGTCGCCCGGCAGGTCGGAATGGCGGGCTTCGATGTCGCGCGCATCCACGGGGATCGCAGTCAGAGCCAGCGGGAGACGGCGCTCGAGGGATTCCGCTCGGGACGGCATCAGGTCCTCATCGCGACGGACGTCGCGGCGAGGGGCATCGACGTCGAAGGCATCTCGCATGTGATCAACTACGACGTCCCGGCGGTCCCGACGGACTACGTCCACCGGGTCGGCCGCACGGCCCGCATGGAGGCGGTCGGCGAGGCGATCACCTTCGTCGCGCCGGAGGAGGAGCCCGACGTCCGCTCGATTGAGAGAGTCCTCGGCCGCGCAATCCCCCGCGTCACCCTACCGGACTTCGACTACCGAGCCCCGCCGCCCCCGAAGGTCCGCGGGCGGGAAGGCGGACGGCCGCCGAGGGATTCGCGGCGTGGCGGCGGGCGAGACCAATGGCGCCGCCGGCCTCCGCGTCGGTGATCGCACGGAACCTCGCATTGGAGAAGTGCGACCCACGCGCGACGAACGCCGAGACGAAAAGGAAACGATGCGGACGGAGGCGTTCTCCGACGGCATCTTCGCGATCGCGGTCACCCTGCTGGTGCTCGACCTCTACGATCCGACCCGCGGCACGACCGTTTCGCTGTCTCAGGGCCTGCAGGAAGAGTGGCCCGCGTTCTTCGCCCTCGGTACGAGCTTCATCACGATCCTCATCATGTGGAGGAACCACCACAACATGTTCACCCTCATCCGGCGGATCGATCGGCGGCTGATGCTCCTCAACGGCTTGCTGCTGCTCTTCGTCGTCCTGACGCCCTTCACGACGTTGCTCGTCGCGAATCACATCTCGGCCCCCGACGAGAAGGTGGCCGCGGCGGTGTACGCGGGGAACTTCCTCCTGGTCTCGATCGTGTGGAACGGCCTCTGGCGGTACGTTTCCTCGGGGCAC
>DASPXQ010000192.1:0-2153 GCA_035637195.1 Thermoplasmata archaeon
GGCTGCCGGCCGTCGTACCCGATGCCCCTGTACCGCCAGAAGGCGTTGCGCGACCTGAGGATCCGCGGACGATGCCCCGTCACGGAGGACCTCGCCCCGCGGCTGTTCGAGCTGCCCGTCCATCCGGGCGTCGGGCCAGCGGACCTCGAGCGGATCGTCGCGGCGGTCGAGGGCCTCTCGCCGCCGTCTTGAGCCGCCGGCCGTAGGTGCGCAGGTTCAAATAACCGCGGGACGTCGAGCGGACCGTGACGAGTCACTCGTTGCGTCGAGACCCCGCGTTCTGGATCGTCCTCGCGGTCGCGCTCCTGATCCTCACGCCGCTCACGTTGTGGTTCGGCGTCTGGGGCGCGATCGTCGGTCCCCGCCCGGCGCTCGACGCGGGCTGGACGCTCCGAGGCGTCTTCGTCCTCGGCCTCGCGGCCCTCGCCCTCGTCTTCGTCGCGAAAGCCGTCTCGATGACGCCGACGCCCGTTTCGACGGCCGGCATGCCGCCAGCAAGCGAGCCTCGGACGATCCTCGACGCGCGATACGCGAAGGGTGAAATCACGCGCGACGAATACCTGCGGATGCGCGCGGACCTCGAGAGCCCGCCGCACTAGGGTGGGCACATCGAGCCCAAGGAATTCGCTCGCATCCTGCATGATGCCGTGGAGCAGGAGCGGTCCCTGAAGTGGGACGAGGCCGCGTCCGCGTACGACGGGCTGGTCGCGCGCCTGCGGGCCGACGGCGGTAAGGAAGCAGGCGCGATGCGGGCCATCGCACTCCTGCGGCGGGGGAACGCCCTCATGGAACTCCGCCGATGGGACGACGCCCGCGCGTGCCTCGACGAGGCGCTGCACGAGGCGAAAGGCAGCCGCGATCCCGACGTCGTGGCGCAGGCGCTCCTCGCCGCCGGCGTGTTCGCGGCGAACCGCGACGATCCCGCGCGGGCGGAGGCGTTCCTCCTGGAGGCGCTCGATCGGTTCCACCGCACGGATGACCGGGCGTCCGTCCAAGGCCGCGGATGGGCGTTCCTGAACCTCGCGACCGTGTACGGAAGGACGGGCCGGCTCGACCTCGCGTTCGTCATGTTCACGAAGGCGCAGGACGTCCTCGGCGCGGCGGGCGACTGGGCCGGCGTCGCGGCCGCGTGGGAGGCGCAAGCCCAGCTCCGGCGGGCGATCCACGACGAGGACCGGTGGCGGGAGGACCTCGCCGAGGCCGTCGTGTTCTACGATCGAGAGGGCATGAAGGCGAAGGCCGACCGCCTCCGCGCGATGCTCGGCAACAAGGTCGTCTGACGCGTCCGCGCGGGGATGCCGCCCGACACTTCAAGTGGGACGGATGCGGTCCCCGCCGCAATCCGCATGGCGCTCGCAATCGACATCGAACAGCTCTGGATGTCGTACGACGGGCAGGCCGCCCTCCAAGGCCTCTCGCTCCAGGCGTACGAGGGAGAGATCGTCGGCATGATCGGCCCGAACGGCGCCGGCAAGACGACTACGCTGAAGATCCTCGTCGGGTTGCTGCGGCCCGACTACGGCGTCGTCCGCGTCAACGGACACGACGTCCTCGCCGACCCGGTCGCATACAAGGCGGACATCGGCTACATGCCCGAGTCGCCCACGCTGCCCGAGTACCTCACGCCGGCGGAGTTCCTCGGATACGTCGGTCGGATCCGCGACCTGCCGAAGGAGCGGATCGCCGCGCGGACGTCGGAGCTGCTCGCGTTCCTGGACCTCGCACCGAAGGCGGACGAGACGATCGCCTCGCTCTCGAAGGGCATGAAGGCGAAAATCGCCTTCGCGGCGGCGATCCTCCACGAGCCGCGCACCCTCATCCTCGACGAGCCGCTGATCGGCATCGACCCCGCGGGGCAGCACCGACTGAAGGAGCGCCTCACGTCGATCGCCCGGGCGGGTGGCACGGTCCTCGTGTCGACGCACCAGCTCGACACGGCCGAGCGGCTGTGCAAGCGCGTTGCGATCGTCCATCACGGACGGAACGTCGCGACGGGCGACCTCGCGGCGCTCCGCGCGCAAGCCCACATCGACGAGGCGGAGAGCCTCGAGGAGATCTTCCTCCGCCTCACGGAAGAAGCCCAGATGCCGCCGGTCGAAGCGCCGCGGCGTCGATCGTGGTTCCGGAGGTCGTGAGGCGTGGGACGGACGCTC
>DASPXQ010000193.1:0-7572 GCA_035637195.1 Thermoplasmata archaeon
CCCGCGGAACGCCCGGGGGTGCGACACGCGTTGCGATTTCTGTTTCTTCGGATGCGTCTACAACGCGAAGCAGTCGCCGATCCTGACGTACCTCCCGGACGCGTTCCACGCCGGCGCCCGATTCATGTTCGACACGAAGGCGGAGCGCGTGGTCATCGAGGGCGGCGAGGCGCGCGGAGTCGAGGCGACGTTCCGGGGCGACGGCCGCGAGGTGCCGGTGCACGTCCGATCCCGGGCCGTCGTGGCGGCGGGGAGCGCGGTGCAGACGCCGGCGCTCCTCCTCCGGTCCGGCGTGCGGTCGCCGGGAATCGGCCGCGGGCTCCGCCTCGACCCGACGACGGCCCTCTTCGGGGAATTCCCGAATCCGGTCCGGATGTGGAGCGGGCCCATGCAGACGATTGTCGTGACGCGATTCCAAGGCGCGGATGCGGGCCACCACGGTCCCTGGCTCGAGAGCGCTCCGGGCCATCCGGGCCTCGCGGCCCTCGCGTTGCCGTGGTCCGGGGGCCGGGCGCACAAAGACGCGATGCGCCGCCTCGACCGGGCGGCCGCCACGATCGTCCTGGTGCGCGACGTCGCCGAAGGTCGCGTGCGGGTGGATGCCCGGGGGGAGCCGATCCTCGAATACCGCCTATCGGCGCGGGACCGCCGAAACCTCACGCGCGGACTGCAGGAGGCCGCGCGCATCCACCGCGCCGCTGGCGCGGTCCGGATCGCAACCCTCCACCTCCGGGAGTGCGCGGTCGGCGACAGCCGAAACCCGATTCGAGTATCCGAGCTGGACGGATTCCTGGACCGCGTCGCCCGGCTCGGGGTCCACGAGAACGCGCTCGCCCTGTTCTCGGCGCACCCGATTGGGTCCGCCCGCGCGGGCTTGGATTCGCGGACTTCCGCCGCGAGGCCCACGGGCGAGTGCCACGAAGTCCGAAACCTCTGGATCGGCGACGGCAGCCTCCTGCCGACGGCGCCGGGCGTGAACCCGATGATTTCGATCATGGCCTTGGCGGCCCGGACCGCGAGATTCATCCGAGAGCGGCTCGCTCACTCCTCGACGATGTAGAACTCGTTCCCGTCCGGGTCCTTGAACATCGCGTATGTGCCCCAGTCTTCCTTCGTCGTCGGCGTCGTGAATTGGACGCCGAGCTTGCGAAGGGATTCTTCCTCCTTCTTCGCGTCCTTCGTGGTGAAGGAGATCCCGGTGTTCCCTGGCTCCAACGGATAGAATCCTTCGCACAGGTGGAAGGCGATGTTCTCCTTCTTCGGCGCGACGGTGATCCAGTGGCCCTGGTGCTCCCGGATCTCGAACCCGAGCTTCTCGACGTACCATTTCGCCGACTTCTTCGCGTCGGACACGACGAGAGCGATCGTGGTGAGGCGCATCATGAACGTCCGAACTCCGCGGCGACCGATAAACCCACCGGGGAGTTGCGGAAGCCTCATGTCGTCTCCTTCGAATGGCGGGACGGATGGCCGCATCACTCCGGCTCGCTCTCGCGAAGTCGCTCGCGGCGGAGCTCCGACTCCGCGAGGGACGAAATCTGGTGGCGGTCGGCGTGTTCGGCTCGGTCGCCCGAGGAGAGGAACGCCTGCATTCCGATGTCGACGTGCTCGTAGTGGTCCGTCGCAAGCGGGCCGCGATTCGGCACCACGTGAGGGATGGCGTCCTCATTACGATCCTGCAACAGACGCCTCAGGAATCGCGGGCCGAGGTCACGGGCCATCGGCCGGACTTGAACGCCGCGCTTGGCGGCTGGATCTCGTTGAGGCCGTTGTACGATCCGGCCGGGCTCTTGCGCGAGCTCGCGAAACGGGCGAGACATCCGACCCAGGCGCAGTTCCGGGAGGCCGCGCGCCAAGCGCTGATCGAGACGTACGAGGACCTCGGGAAGCTGCGCAACGCAATCCAGAGCCGGGACGAAGACGAGGCGCGCGAGATGGGGATCTGGTACTCCCAGGCCGCCGCCGGTGCGCTCCTTGACCTACACGAGCGCGTCTTGGAGACGGGGAGGCGTGGGTTCATCGGGATCCGTCGGTACGGCGCCGCCGGGGCCGCGATCCGACGACTCCGTTACGAAAGCCTTCCGTTGTCCGAAGCGCGCCGCCTCGCGGAGGATTCGTGGGAGGCCCTCCTGACCCTCGCCCGCCGGAAGCGGATTCAGCTCCCTCGGTTCGCGGGGGAGTCCCAGGGAAGGCTTTAGCTGCCATCCGACGTTCCGCCGTCGAGAGAGGGTCCGACATCGGCTTCGTCGCGATCGCTGCCATGCAACTCGGCGTCGAGTCGGCCGGCGCCGTCGCGTATCTCTTCGCCGTGTTCCTGTACGCGATCGCCGCCACCGTGATCCTGCCGATCCCCGTCGAGCTGCTCTTGCCGCTGTATCCGGGCATCGACCCGGGGATCAAGGCGGTCGTCCTCGGCCTCGGCAAAGCGGCCGGCGCGATCGTCGTGTTCTACGTCGGGAAGAAAATGAATCCGCACATCGAGCGCTGGATGGGCCGCCACGATCTCGCCGCGAAGATCCTCAAGCCCCTGGAGGCGTTCGTCCGTGGGACCGGATGGATCGGGCTGACGGTCCTCCTCGCGATCCCCCTCATGAGCGACACCGCGGTGAATTACTTCTACTCCCTGCTGAACGAGGAAGGCAGCGCGATCGGCCGGTGGTGGTTCGTCCTCGCGAACCTCATCGGAGGGATCGCCCGCGCGTACATCGTCCTCTGGCTCCTCGGCGGCTGAGCGCCTCTCATTTCGCCAGGACGCCGCGCTTCGAGGCACGGGCGAACGCCTCGAGGAACCCCTGCGTGAGGTCGCTCGCGGTGACGATGCCCTCGACGTTGTCGAGGCGCGTGACGACGACCCAGCGCGTCTTCTTCTCGAGCATGACGCGCGCCGCCGCCCGCAAGGTCGTGAGCGGGCTGACCGTCGCGACCGGAGACGTCATGAGGTCGCGGACGAGCACCTTCGATGGGTTCTTGCCTTTCGCGGTAACCTCCCACAAAATGTCCCGGTCCGTGAGGAGGCCGATCGGACGACCGTGCTGCACGACGACGAGCCCGCCGATCTTCTTCGCGGCCATGCGTTTCGCGGCGTCGGCGATCGTGCGGTCGGGATCGATGACGATCACCTGACGCGTCATGACGTCCCGCACGAAGACCAATCCGAGCCCCCGCGGGGGAAGGGGCGGAATGGTTTGAAAGCTTACGCCGTCGCGGGGATCGCGTCTGCGGCTGTCGCCGCCTCGGAGCCCCACGGGATCCGCTGGCCCGCCTCGCCGAACCGCATGCGCCGCCGGCACTTGGGGAACGCGGAGCAGCCGAGGAACGTCCATCCGTTCGGCGCCCTCCGGCGCACGAAGCGGCCTTCGCCGCAGGCGTCGCACGGCCCGTAGTCTGTCTCGAAGAACGTGGCGTCGCGGAGCCATCGTGCGAGGGAGCCCTCGTGGCTTCGCAGCTCCACAAGGAGCGCGCGCAGCGCGTCCCGGGATTCGCCGACGACGTCGGCCAGGGTCGCCCGGCCTTCCGCGATCGCCGTCATCCGGTCCTCGAGGTGGCCCGTCATCGTCGGCGTGGTGACCTCGGGCCCGTAGAGGGCGAGCGCGTCCACGAGCGCCCTCCCGGATGGCGTGGCCCTCAACGCTCGGCCCGACACATATTGTCGGCGGAAGAGGAGGTCCACGATCTCGTGCCGGGTCGACTTCGTCCCGAGACCGAGCCGCTGCATTGTCAGGAGGAGCGACCCCTGGGTGTGGAGGGGCGGCGGCCGCGTCTCGTCCTGGGTCAGGCGCAGCTCACGGACCGGGAGGACCACGGCCGGTCGGAGCGGGGGAAGGTCCGCCACCGGGTGCTCCGGCGGGAGGATCTCCCGCCACCCGGGCTCTAGGACGCGGTTCCCGATCGCGCGGAACTCGACGCCGCCGAGACGCAAGCGGGCTTCCGTGACCGCTACGACGCTCGCCGGCGACAGCGTGGCGAGGAACCGGCGGGCGATGAGATCGTACACCGCCTGCCTCGTGCCGGGCCGCCGCTTCGCCTCGGGCCCGGTCGGATGGATCGGGGGATGGTCCGTCGTCTGGATCGGGCCGCGGCTCGCTTCCAGCGACGGTTGGGCAAGGAGCCGCTCGGCGAACTCGCGGTACGGGGACGTCGTCAGTCGGCCGAGGAGATCCCGGAGGTGAAGCGCCCCCGGGTAGACGGTGTTGTCCGTCCGCGGATAGCTGATCTCCCCCCGCACGTAGAGGTCTTGCGCCGCGGCCATCGCCCGCGGCGAGGACAGGCCTTGCCGCGACGCCTGGGCGAGCAGGCCCGTCGTGTTGAAGGGTGGCGGTGGCGGCTCGCGGCGCTCCGACCGCTGCACGTCCGCGACGACAGCGGACTCCTCCAGGCCGGCGAGGGCAATCACGGCTTGCGCGCCCCCGAGGTCCCAGAACGGGCCGCCGATCGCCTCGGCGTCGAACGGTGGATCGCCGGCGACGAGAGTCACGTTCCAGAAGGGTCGGGGCACGAAACTCTCGCGGTCCCGCTCGCGGTCGGCGACGAGCCGCAAGGTCGGCGTCTGCACGCGTCCCGCCGACAACACTTGTCGTCCGGAGCCGCACTCGAGCGTCAGGAATCGCGTGAGGACCGCGCCCCAGGCGAGGTCGATCCGCTGCCGCGCGGCGGCCGCTTCGGCGAGCGCCCAATTCGGGTCCGTCAGGTCGTCGAACGCGCGGCGCACCTCGGCCGCCGCCATGGCGCTGAATCGCGCGCGACGCGCAGGCAGGCCGGGCCGGGCAGCCCGGAGCGTTTCCAGCGCCTCGATGCCGATGAGCTCCCCCTCCCGATCGTAGTCCGTCGCGAGGACGACCTCGTCGGTCGTCTCGGCGAGGCGGCGGAGCGCGTCGTGGAGGGCCGGGGGCGCCTCGCGCCGCACCGGCTCGACGTCAATCAGCGATTCCGGATCGATGGCGCGCCAGTCCCGATCCGCGTCCGGATAGTCGATCTCGACGACGTGGCCGCGGAGCGGGAACACGATGACGTCGGCGTCGGCGGATGAGAACGCAAACTGACTGAAGCCGTCTGCCCGGACCTTCTCAGCCATCCCTTCTGACAGGATTTGAGCCAATCGGCGGGCGGCACTGTATTTCTCGGCAAGGATGAGCCGCCGCAACCCGACGGCCCATTCGTCTCGCGACTACTTAATAATGTTGATGTCGGACCGTGACTTTTCACGCGCGCGCGTGTGTGGAGGCGTCCGTCCGGCGAGAGAGGACCGTCGGTGGCCGTCAGACATCGATCCAGACGTAGCCGTCCTCGACCTTCGTGGGGAAGATCTTCGTATTCCGCACCCAGTCCGTGTCCGGGTTCGCTTCGCCCGTCCGGATGTTGTATCGGCCCTCGTGCCAGGGGCAAACGAGTTCGTCGCCCTCCAACGTTCCCTCTCCGAGCGGCCCGCCCATGTGCGTGCAGACCCGTCCAGGGCGAAGAAGGTCCCATCCCGATGGATGATTGCGATCGTGCGACCGCCGACGACCGTCTCCGCGACGCCTCCCTCGGGGACGTCGGCCGCCTTGATCGCTTTCGCGAATGGCATCATGGCGTCTAGCTCTCCCGGCGCTATAGATCTTGCAGCGGCCTGGACCGGTTCAGAACTCGAATGGATGGAGCGGCTCTTCCCCCCGAAGCCGGGGTAGCGGGTGCCGACGCAACGCGAGCTGAAGGCGCTCGGCGACGAGGGCCGCGAGCCGGTCGTCTTCGAACGGCACGAACGGTCGGACGCCCAGCTCGCCCACGATCGCGTCGACCTCCCTCGGATAGCGGCTCACGAGGTTCGAGAGCGCGATCGATTCCGCCATCCCGACGGCCCGTGTCGACAGGAGACGCTCGAGGGCGAGGAGGTCCCGCGCGTATGTCACGTCGGGCTCGTAGCGGCGCTCCTCGAGAGTGCGGCGCACGAAAGCGGTGCGGGGAAAGGCATCGTCGTCCATGAGGTCCCAGCGGCGGAGCGGGCGAGTTTGTCCAGGCTCTAAAGCTTTTGCCGTTGATTATCACGTCATTTGTCGAGAATCCCGGCAGGTGTCGATTTCAGGGGTCGGAGCAGTCCCGGGTGTACCCGCATCGCCCGCAGATCACCTTGCAATTCCGCTCGTACGTCGGCCCGCCGCAGACGTCGCACGCGTCCGCACCCGCGGCCGTCTCCGGTGCCTGCACCGATGCGTGCTTGCGGGCCGCCGCCATCGGATGGGCCAACGCGGTCCCAGCCGAAAAGATTCGCGCTTTCGGCCGTCCCCCCGGGAGTGAACGCCACGCTCCCGCTCGACTGTCCGACGCTCGTGCGCGCAGGACCCTCGCCGTCTAGCGGGTCGAGCCTTTGAGCATCCGGAGGTCGTCGAGGACCACCATCGCCGCGTTCCGCCCCGGAGCGCCGGTGACGCCGCCGCCGGGATGCGCGCTGCTGCCGCACAAGTAGAGCCCCCGGATCGGCGTGCGGTAGCCGGACCACCCGGGGACCGGCCGGAGGGAGAATAGCTGGTCCGGCGTCATGTCCGTCTGGTAGATGCAACCGCCCGGGAGGCCCCATTCTCGTTCCATGTCGCGCGGCTCAACAGCATCGTGGGATCGAGGGACCGCGGGTCCGGCGACGGCTCGTCAAACTATAAGCCGCGTCGCTCCTTGCGGCCCGCAATGGCGGAGAAACGGGGAGGCCGCCGCAAAGCGTCGCGCGGTGCCGGGATTCTGGAACGTCTCTCGAGGGGCGTCGTCCTCGGGGACGGCGGCTACCTGCTCGAGCTCGAGAAGCGCGGCTACGTCCAGCCGGGCCCCTTCACCCCGGAGGTCGTCCTCGAGCATCCCTCCGCCGTCACGGAGTTGCACCGGGAGTTCCTCGACGCGGGCGCGGAGGTCCTCCAGTCCCTCGCCTTCTATGCGAGCAAGGAGAAGCTCGCGACGACGGGATACGCGGACCGGGTGGCGGACATCAATCGGGCGGCGGTGCGCCTGGCCCGCGAGGTCGCCGGGGACCGGGCACTCGTCGCCGCGAACCTGAGCCTGACGTGGATGTACGATCCGAAGGATGCGTCGTCGGCCGAGAAGGTCGGACGCCTCTTCGACGAACAGCTCGAGGCCCAGCTCAAGGAGGCGCCCGACTTCGTCATCGCAGAGACGTTCTCGTGGCTCGGGGAAGCGTTGGTGGCCGCCGAGCGCGTCGAGAAGACGGGCCTGCCGTCGATGGTGACGATGTCGTTCGACAAGAATCTGATGTCGTACGATGGGCACACGCCCGCGGAATGCGCCCGCGCGCTGCGCGACGCCGGCGCGGATATCGTCGGCGTGAATTGTCTGCGGAACCCGATCCTCATGCTCCCGATCGCACGGGAGATGCGGGACGCCGTCACGGGATTCGTGGCGACGCAGCCCACGGCATACCGAACGCCTCCGGGGATCCCGGACTTCACCGCGACGAGGGAGTTCCCGTATGAGACGGAGACGCTCGTCCTGTCGAGGCGGGCGATGGGCGCCTATGCGGCCGAGGCCAAGGGGATCGGGATCAACTACGTCGGCTCGTGCTGCGGCTCCGTGCCCATCCACGTGCGGGAGATGGCT
>DASPXQ010000194.1:0-12315 GCA_035637195.1 Thermoplasmata archaeon
AGATTGTACAGAAGATTCTCTTCCGAAATCTTGAGAGGATTTGTCTCATCTTCATCGAATCGAATCTGAATTCCATGTGCCCAAGCATTTCTGATCTGGTTCCAGAAAAGATCAGGAGCCAGCAGGGTGGTGTGCTTTGACAGCATTTCCTTGAGCGGATTCTTTTCTTGTGCGGCTAGCAGAGATCGAAAGCGATCGTCGTCCAAGGTCAGAGCGTCAATTCGGATACCCAGCCTACCTTCGGCCTCCTCAAGCTTCCCCTCGAGCATATCGGCTGACGCCCTATTCCAGGCCCAGTCTGGAAGTTGAATGAGGAGTTCCGCGCGATTGAGCTTAATGTTCCTCTCGGCATCAATTAGCGATATCGGTCCGAGGTATGAGGCGTCGGAAAACGCATCGTACAGCCGTTGCAGCTCCTCCCGCTTCTCGAGCAGAGTGTGCCTTCTGCGCAACTCCATCTCGGACAGTGAATCAATGGTTCCACGGTTCTTGAGATCGAGCGAGACTAATGATATGTTCCCGGTTTTCTTGAGGTGGACAACACCCTGTTTCTGCAGACTCATGAGCGCCCGGTAAGTGTTCGCATAATGGGCGGTACCATGCAGACGGCGGATTTCCCTGGTCAGTCCACTGATCGAGAGTTCCCTTCCAGGATCTCGCGACAGAGTGTCAAGGATTCTAAATTCTGTCTCATCCATGTGGATCTATTTCCCTGCGTGTTCGATGACTATGGTATATCTGATATAATCCTATAGCATGACGGCTATAAATCCTTTGCCGAGCGGTTCTAGGCCAGCACCGAGTCGTCTTCAAGACTCCACCCGAGCGACAAACCCCAGATCCGACGAGTGTAGCAGACATGCTGGCACAGGTCCGGTTGGTGTTCTGGGTTCAAATCCCACCCGGTCCACTATTCTACAGCATCCGGGCAAAATCCAATAATGCATGAATGAGGGCCGAGCCGGGACGATTCTGGGGACACTTCTATCATTCGGGCGGAGCGGGGCCACGCGGGATGGTGGCCGCGGGAGCTCTCCCGGCCCTAGATTTCCCTCGGCCTCTGGAACCATTCAAGTTTCGGCCGCGAACACGACCTTTCGCTGAAACTTCCTTGGCCGTGGGGGACCGATCCGCGTACTCCTTTAGGTCGCGGAGCAATTCCGATTGTGACCGTGGAAACATCTCGGCCAACGACCTTGGCTCGCCATCCTCAAAGACGACGTTGGCGTGATGCTTGATACCAAAATTCGTTAAGGCCGTGAGGATCGGGATGACGTCCCGGCCCTTGGACGCGAGCTCGTAAGTAATCGCGCGCCTCCGAACCCCGTCGGTCACGCGAATGAGGAATCCTTCTTCCTGCAGTTCCTTCAGGCGCATTGTCAGGATCCTAGGCGTCAGGCCGGGGCTGTTTCGCAGCATGTCACTAAAGCGGACATGCTCATGAAACGCCACGTCTCGCAGCAGCAACAGCGCCCACTTCCGCCCAAGGACCCCGAGACTTGCGTGGATGGGGCAGGCTTTAGGCTGCACGGTAGGAATCGCGAAACCTCTGGGGGTGAGGATGGGTTTGTCCCGCATCAGCACCACTATCATCCGATTCCCTTCAGGGCTTATATACTTTTGATACAATGCTCCCTCGGGGCTGCCAAGCGGAACCCGAAGGAGGTAGGACTATGGGAGAAGCGCTCAAGGTCGTGAACAAGCTCTATGAGCTGACGGACGGGAAGAGAACGAAGGGACTCGAAGATCTACTGGCAGAGGACATGTCGTTCGCTGGCCCGGTGATGAACGCAAGCGGAGCGAAGCAATACATCGCTATGAACGAACAGCTCCTCCCTTCTCACCTCCAAACCCGGATGCAGAGCCAGTTCGAGAAGAGCAACCAGGTCTGCTCGATCTACGAGATGGATCTGAAAACCCCCTCGGGCACCGTTATTACCCTCCAGATCGCTGACTGGATTCGAGTCGCCGAGGGCAAGATCGTGGAACAGCGGATATACTACGATCCTCGCGAGTTCGCGAAGGCCTTTGGGATGCTTTGAACTCCGGCCAGCCGCGCGCGGTGGAGGGATTCCGACTACGTCATCCGAGCCTCGTTTCCGCCTTGCGGACCCAAGGGATGATAACTGTGGTGTACGAACAACGACTCGCCGACCGGGTTCGACGAATCCTTCGACACCAGCCGGACATCGCTGAAAAGGAGATGTTCGGCGGACTCGCCATCATGCACCGCGGGCGGATGGTCTTGGGAATCGTCAAAGATGAATTGATGGTCCGGATCGGTCCAGAGAACTACTCGGAAGCGCTAAGACATCCTCACACACGTCCTATGGACTTCACGGGTCGACCGTTGCGAGGATTTGTGTTTGTCGCCAGCAAGGGCCTTGGCGAGAATGATAACCTCAAGGCGTGGATCGCGCTAGGCCTGTCGGGGGTAAAGCCCACACCGCGATTGAAAAGAAGCAAGATTCGATGACAAGGAGCATTCAAGAGTGGGCCGGGCAAAAGTCGTGGACGAGACCATTATGGAAACCGGGGACGAGAGGGAGCCGACGAACGAGTAGTCTTAACCCTGCCTGTCGAACCCTTCGCTTGGTTTTGCAGATCGAGCGGCACTCCACACCATCGACGTTCGCGGCTTAGCGTGAACCATGCCCGCTGAGGCCCGGTCTTGGAGAGACTTCGTGTTCAAATCCCACCCGGTCCACTCTCACCGATTCCGCCCGACTTTCTCCAAGTAGTCCGATAGGGCCCTCTGGCTCGAATACCAGTCGCCTTCCATCTTCACTGCCGCGAGGACGCCCTGACGGGCCCTTAGAGACAGGTACTCCTGGGAATAACGGGAACGTTTCGCCAGGACACGCAACGGCACGAGCGCGCGTTCGGGCTCCACGGCCGCAAGGAAACTTGTTAGGCTCTCGTCAAGGGCGCGCAAGACGAAACGGGCAAATGGCAAAAGATCCCCGTCGTCCGCCGCCTGAAGGTACTTGTAATATCGCAGTCGATCGGAGACCCTGAGCACGATAGGAGGATACCTCGCAGACAGGAGGGCGAGGTTTGCGGCAAGCCTAGCGACCCGTCCGTTCCCATCGAGGAACGGATGGACATAAGCGATCCGATGGTGCAAGTAAATGCTTCGGAGCACGGGTTCCTGGATTGCCGGGATTTCTGCGAACGCTGCATCGAGCAGAGGGACGATCTTCGCGGGCTGCGGCGGGATGTGTCGGGCTCCACCGATCCAAACCTGCTCCGTCCTGTACCGACCGGCGGATTCGAGGATACCTCGGGTGATCATCTCGTGCAGTTGCTGCATCAGCGCGTGGTCGAAGCGCAACCGGGGTTTCGCGAGATCCCACACCCAATCAAAGGCCCTCGCATTGTTCGTGGCCTCCAGATGATCACTGAGGCTCTTTCCGCCGATCGTGATCCCCGCTTCAAGGACCAGCCTGGTCTCCTTGAGGGTGAGGGAGTTTCCTTCGATGGCATTGCTATGGTATGTGTGGAGGACTCGCAGCTGGTTTCGCAGCGCCGTGACAGCATCGGCGGGTAGCGGGCGGCGGGCGTCCAAGTCACGCAGGCTACCGCGGACACGCTCCCAGATGATGGGCGGCAAGTTGGCGGTGGATATCGGTATCGGCATTGTTTCCAAGTATCCGATATGAGGCCCCGATATATATCGGTATCGGCTGCATCGGGCCACCATCCGATATGCCGAACCTGAAGATGCCCCCGCGTTGCGGCGATTTGGGAACCCGTCCTCGCGTTCTGCTGCAGGGTCGAGACTCGGGGTTCAAATCCCACCCGGTCCCCTTTTCGGTGAAAGGTACACCGCCGCCCGTTCTGACCAGACGGCTGAGAGTGGCGTTCCTGGGGACCCACTCAAGGCGAGACGAGGATCGCCGCCAAGGCAGGCATAAATAGAGCGAACCAGGTCGGAGTCCCCCATGCCGGGATGGAAAGCGGTTCCCCCAAAGGACGACCGCGGGTACCTCGACCTGATGTCCAGGGCGATCTTCAGCGCGGGCTTGAATTGGCAGATGGTTGAGAAAAAGTGGCCCCACTTTCAAAAGGCGTTTCGTGATTTCTCACCCGAGAACGTCGCAAGGCTATCGGAGCGCGACATCCGGGCGTTGATGCAGGATTCGGGAATCGTCCGGAACGAAAAGAAAGTACGCGCGACGGTCGAGAACGCAGGACGATTTTGGACTTGGCGAAGGAGCACGGCTCGGTGAAGGAGTACATCGCTGGTTTTGGGACGCGCGAAGGGAAGCTCCTTGAGGATCTCCAATACAAATTCAAGCATATGGGCCCCGCAACCGCCAGGGTGTTCCTCTGGTCGATCGGATACTCCCTCACTCCCACCGAGGACGAGAAGCGGTGGATGAAGGGCCATCCGGAGCACGACTAGGGACAAGAGCGCAGGGTGCGATGGCATCGTTCTCGAGGGAACGAGCGGTCACCGCGCAACTCAAGGGGGCCCATCGACCAACGGACCTCCTTCTTCGCCGATTCGATGGGCATCCTGGAGACCTCCACCTCGACCGCTTCTTTCACTTCGGGTTCCAACGGTCGCCACTCTCGCACCGTGACTCGGCCCACCTGCCGACGCCAGGTCCCCACGATCTCACCGTTTACCATGAGCGCACCCGGCCACACGGACTTGGGCCACAATTCAGATCGAAATCGGGTCAGCGGGACGAGCAATGCCCGGTCTGCAGACGCCAGATACGGGTCTCCGGGCGGCAACAGGCGCACGGCTTCGACGGGTACCGCGCGTTCCAATCTTGAGCGGTCGATCCGAAGGGCCCACCGTTTCCGGCCCTCGACGTCAATTTCGACGAGTTCCCTTTCCAGAGAATGAAAGGTCTGCTGCGCGTCGGAGAGCTCTCCGCGAGTGGCCGAGCCAAAGGATCCGACCCACCCGCCCGTCCACCAGGCGAATTCCTTGGGCGTCGAAGGCCCAACCGACCGCAGGAAGCGACGCGCAAGCTCGAGGCGAGCGGCTTCCGGCGCCTCGGTCGGAGGCTCGACAAGTCGCCAGGATGTCGTGGCTCCGTCCCACTCGATCCTCACCGCGCCGGTCATCGATGCGATTCTCAGCTCGCGGAAGTTCGCCTCACCCGCTCGATCGGAGAGGGCGCGTTTCGGCTGAGCCTTTCGAGCATGGAATGCACGCTCCGCTTTTTCGGCGGCGACTCTCACGGAAGCTCGCAGAACGGGATTGCGCGGGAGGCGGCCCAGCGTGAAGACGGCCACATCGTGACTAGGTACGACGTACACGGCGCCCCTTGGGCCCCATACCTGGACGAACCGGGAATCCTTCCAAGCAGACGGCGATACATGCGTTACGCGCGCGTGGAGCGCCAAGACCGCGGATCGCGGAGAGCTGTCTTGAAGTCCTGCGAACGCAGCCTCGACGAGTCGCTCCTGCGGTAAGCGCCTGTGGAGCTACGTGGCGCGCTGTCGAAACCCGAGCACGTTCTCGCGCGTGATCGAAGGACCGGCCATCGTGGGCCGCGAGCAAAGGCAATGCGCCGTCTTAAGCAACTCGAACTGTGCGCGCGAGTCCTCGAACTCTTCGTGATACGACGTACGGAACGGCCGAGCGGTGCGACTAGCAGCCCGCTTGGAGGTGACCTGTTCGATCCGACGCGGTGACACGGACGTCTGCGCAGGAAGCGTCAACCCGAGGGTCAAGGCTTAAGTTTAGGCATCGATTCGGGAAGCTCCGCCTGGAAGGGGATGTAAACATGGGAATCGTTGAGCTGAAGAGCCCCGAGGGGTCAGTCCGAGGATACATAGCGGTCCCAAAGAAAGGCAACGGGCCGGGGGTCCTCGTCCTCCACGCATGGTGGGGCCTGAACGATTTCTTCAAGGGGCTCTGCGATCGACTGGCGACGGTAGGATTCGTCGCGTTCGCCCCCGACCTGTACCGCGGCGCGACCGCGTCGACAAGGGACGGGGCCAAAGCCCTGATGTCGAAACTCAGTGAGAAGGCGGCGAGCCAGGATATCGTAAGGCGCGTGAAGGCCCTTCAAGTCCATCCCGGCGTCCGGGGAAGACACCCCGGAGTCATCGGTTTTTCGTTGGGAGCATTCTGGGCTCTCTGGTTGGCGCAGGAGCTCCCCGCGGATCTGGCGGCCGTCGTCCTCTTCTACGGGACGAGAGAAGGCAACTACGAGCGGGGATTTGCGGCGACGAAGGCGGCCTTCCTGGGTCACTTCGCGGAGAAGGACGAATTCGAATCTCCTGCTTCCGTGCAAGAGCTCGAGAAGCTCCTCCGGACCAACGGAAGGGACGTCATGTTCTACACCTATCCAGGGACGTCGCACTGGTTCTTCGAGAAGGACCGGCCCGACGCCTACGATTCGAAGGCAGCCGAACTCGCTTGGCAACGGACGATTCAGTTCCTGACGACGGAATTGTCCGGGAGCGCGTAGCGGAGTGAGGTTCAACCCGCCGGATCCCCGAGGCGCTCTCATGGCCTCGGGAGACTGGCACTCGAGCGAGCCCGCGCTTCGCGCCTACCACCACCTCGTCGGCCGGGACCTGAATCGATCTCGTCGGCGGCACAGCCGCCCAATCTCAGCTTAGATCGATCGTCACCGTCGCCGGGATGGATTCGTTCCCAGACGTGTCGACGGCGACCACGGAGATCACGTTGACGATTCCGGCCGTCCCGTAGAATATCTCCTGGCCTCGACCGACGACCTGGCTGACCAGGACGTCGTTGTCGTAGATGTCGTAGCGGATGAACTCCTGAGCGGCGAAGTCGTCCGTGGATTGCACCCAGAACAGCCAAATTTCTTCTCCGAAGACCATGCCGTTCGTCGTCAATCCCGTGACTTCAGTCGGCGGCGTCGTGTCGTTCGGGTTCTTCGGGTCCGTCGTGATGGTAACGGGTTCGCTAAATGGCGAGAAGTTAATCCCGTTGTCCCGGGCTTGGACCGTGAAGGTGTACGTCGTGTCCGGGAGGAGGGTCTTGATCGTGATCGAGGTGATCGTGCCCGCCCAAGTGACAGGCACCCCATCTTCGAAGACCTGAAAGAAGATCACAGGACCGTCGTCCGTGGACGACCAGGAGAGCGATACATGGGTTGGACCGACGTCGGTCACCGAAACCACCGGCGCCGTCGGCGGGACGGTGTCCCGTGGCAGCGTCACGGTCACGGTGTCGCTCCGGCTCGAGCTGAGCCCCACGACATCCACGGCGTACACGTAGAACGAGTAGGTGGAGCCTCCCTGGAGGCCGGCAAGGAAGACCGCACTCGTGGTGGGATGAGGCACCCAGAGCCCCGCGCCGTGGGACCCCTGGACGATGTACGACGCGACGCCCGAGTCGTCCGTGGACGGGTTCCAAGCGAGCGTCACGCTGAACGACGTGATGTCGAGGACCCGAAGATCCGTCGGCGCCGTCGGCGGCGTCCGATCCTTCGGTCCGCGGCGAGCCGAGGCGAGATCCGATCCAACTATCGTCGCGAGAAACAAGACAGCCGCAACGGAAATCGCGAGCATGCATTGCGCGCGGAAAACGCGCGGCGTTGATCCCTCTTGCATGAGACCCTCCCGGTTCCGGATTACTAGCCTCCTAGTAGTTAATTCTTGGCCCGAATGGAATTTTCGCGCGCATCGCGATCCCCCATGAAGGGCGCTGCGCCCGAAGCGAGAACTCGAATCACCGTCGTGGCCTGGCTCGCGCCCGCGCTCCGGGAATGTTAATCCGCACGGGCCCGATGCCCGGCGAGATGCGCGAGGCGCGATCCCAGGAATTTCCGAGTCGTTGCGAGTGGGCGACCGCAGATCCGCTGCTCGCCACGTACCACGACACGGAATGGGGGACGCCCGAACACGACGACCGGAAGCTGTTCGAATTTCTCCTCCTAGAAGGGGCCCAAGCGGGCCTCTCGTGGCTCACGGTACTTAAGAAACGCGAGAACTACCGCAGGGCCTTCGACCGCTTCGATCCGAGTCGCGTCGCCCGATACGACTCAAGAAAGGTGAAGGCGCTCCTGGCGGACGATGGGATTGTCCGCAACCGATTGAAGATCGAAGCGGCGATCTCGAACGCTGTGGCGTTCCTCTCGACTCAGAAAGAGTTCGGAACGTTCGATGAGTACATCTGGCGGTTCGTTGGCGGCAAGCCGAAGATGAACCGGTGGAAGGCCCTGAGCCAGATTCCGTCTCGGACGCGAGAGTCGGACGCGATGAGTTCCGCGCTGAAGGACCGCGGTTTCAAGTTCGTCGGCACCACGATCTGCTACGCGCATATGCAGGCCGTCGGCATGGTCAACGACCACGTGGTCTCCTGCTTCCGCCGTCGCAATCCGAACAGGGTGCACCCGGGATAGCCGCGTCATGGGCAAGGACGCTAGGGGGTACCCGCTCCGAGGAGCCATCCTCAAACGGGCCGAGGGCGGCCGGAGTGCTCGCCGAGCGACAACGGACCCCACAATCCGTCACCCGTTTCTTTCGGGACGCGAGATGCGTGGGTGGTCCTGCCCATGCCGCACGACTCTCAGTATGATGTGTACGACTGCGGCCCCGTTTGTGTACATGGCGCTTAACCCCGGGTCCCGCCTTCTCACGAAATGTGCTAGGCCCGGACAAGGCAACGCGAACGAAGGGCGCGTCGCGTCCGATTGGACGACCCGAGGGCGCCCGACGAAAGCCGCTCCTCACGGCCCTGCCCTTCTGCGTCGTGCTCATCCTCGCGGCCGTGGGACTGAACCTCGCTCACGCCCAGGCGAGCGGAGACAGCTGCACCCCCGGAGTCGGGGAGGTCACCCGATCCGACGACTCGTTCAGATGGACGAGCCTTCTGTCCGGTACGGCGGCCTGGGACGGGTCAGTCGCCCTCCGCGAGGACGTCGATGGCTCGTGTTACGTCCACCATATTTACATCGACTTCGGCCCCGAGAGAAGCGGTACCCTCACGCTCACCGGCAGTCCGTACGTCTCTTTCACCGTGCAGTACCCGAGCGCGTTCACCCACAGCTCCGATGTCGCGCTCAACGCGATCGGCGACCTCGACGAGCACAATCCGCAGGCGGGAAGCTATCTCACGTACACGGTCGCTGAGAATCGTGACATTAACGCTGCCGGAGCGGACGAATACGTCGTGCGGGGAATCGGCCTCGCGGCGATTGTGACGGACGTCGTTGTGGGGATCGAACTCCCGCTCGACTTCCTCGGCAAGACGGTCTACGCGCAAATCCACGTCGGCCCCGACCATTGCCAGTGCAGCGTGACCGCGTTCACGATCCCGGGAGCGCCCCCGCCGCCTCCGCCGAGCCCCGAGGCCTGGGACGTCTACGTCCACGCCCACCAGGACGATTGGCAGCTCTGGGAGTCTCCGGACTCGTACAATCACTACCAGGCGGGGGACCACCTGCTGTTCGTCTACACGACGGCCGGCGACGCGGGACAGGACATCTCCCGCTGGGGCGCCCGCGAACAGGGTGCCGAGGCGAGCGTCCGCTATATCGTCGGCGCCGGCGCGCCGGAAGGCTCCGGATCCGTGAACTTCTGTTACACGGCGGGACAGCAGGTCTGCCACAGCATCTGGACCTGGACGTACGGAGACACGGTCTCCGTCTTCATGCGCGTCCCGGACGGCGGTAACCACGGAGGCGGGTTCCCGTCGACGGGCGGCCAGACGATGGAGAAGCTTCGGGATGGCAACATCACGAGCATGAGCGCAGTCGACGGCTCGACTACATACCAGAGCTGGGCCGACTTCTACTCGACGATCAACGCAATCATTGCAGCGTACACGCCGTACGACTCGACGACGCGCGTGAACGCCCCGGACATCGACCGCAACCGCCAGACGGGACACTTCAACGGCTGCGACCCCTGTGAGGATCACGCGGACCATCTGGGGACCGGAGACGCCGTGTGGAACGCGACGTACGGCATGGGCGCGCCGTGGACCCGCGTCCTCTACATCGACTACATGATTGCCTGGGCCGACTCGCGGTATCCGGTCAACCTCGACAACGCCTCATACGCGATCAAGAAGGCACTCTTCATGTCCTACGTGAACACGACGAAAGCCCTGACCGGCGAGGACGAGTACTCCGAGATGCCGTATTTCTGGGAGAACGCGTTCCACCGGGAGTACTCGAGGACCGCCTGACCCTTCGAGTTCCGAGACGCGATCCGCCGACGGCGGGCGAACAATGAAATAGCGAGGCGCATCAGGGGGGAGGAGCCCGCGATGGCGTCGAAACGCGCGTTAGACTGGCTGTTGGAGGAGGACCAGCCCTCCGTTCGGTACTTGGCCCTCACGCAACTGCTGGATAGGCCGGAGGACGATCCCGAGGTGCGGGCCGCCAAGGAGCTCATCCCGCGGAAGGGTTGGGCGGCAGAGATTCTTGCGGCACAGAAACCGGGAGGATTCTGGGTCGGTGACGAGAGCCTGTACCGGCCGAAGTACCTGTCCACGAACTGGATGCTCCTGATCCTGTCGGACCTCGGCCTCACGAGGGCTGACCCCCGCATCCGAACGGCGTCCGAGCTGTGGATCGAGCGGTTCGCGAAGGCCGACGGTGGATTCTCCATGGACGGCTCGAAGTCGAGCCATCTGTGCGTCGTCGGGAACACGGCCCGAGGCCTCGTGAAATTCGGGTACGCGGATCACCCCACGGTCCGAAGCGCATTCGAATGGCTCGTCGATCACCGGGACAAGAACGGCGGTTGGAGCTGCTTCGGTAGCGGCAGGAACCTCGATTCGTGGGAAGGGATGAGCGCCTTCGCCGCGTATCCGAGGCAGAAATGGACCGACGGCATGAAGCGGGCGGTCGAAGACGCCGCCGAGTTCTACCTTCAGAGGGAGTTGCACAAGCAAGGTCCCCGCTACGAGCCCTGGTATCAGTTCCACTACCCGACCCACTACTATTACGACATCCTCGTCGGCCTCGACTTCATGACCTCGCTTGGCTACGTCGCAGATCCACGCCTGCAGACCGCCGTCACCCTGCTCAAGGAGAAACAGCGCGCGGACGGCCGATGGAACCTCGACGCGGTCCATCCCGACCTCGAAGGCAACGCGGCCAAGTGGTACGCGAAGGGGATGCCGACTCCCTTCTCCCTCGAGAAACCGGGAGAGCCGAGCAAGATGATCACGCTCCGGGCGAAGGTCGTCCTGAAGCGGCTCGAGCAATCGACGTGACCGGATCGCGCGGTGTCACGGCTTCGGAATCGACACGACCACGAACACCGCGCCGCCGAACACCCGTTCGTCGAGGATCTTGACCGTCTGCGGCACGAACCGGTAGAACGCGTAGGATCGGAGCTGCTCGGCGGCACGATTCGCCGCGCCGGATCTCGCTGCGAGGAGACGCGCGTACCGAGGGAACCGGGTCCCGTAAAGCCGTTTGGCCCGGTCAGCGAGTCGACCCGCCACCGGACGACACGTCCCGAAGAGCTGCAGTCCTCGGTCGGACCCGCCCCAGGTCTGCGTCGAGCGGAAAACGGCCATGGCCATCGACGGATTCGTATTGAGGTTCCGGCAGTGCGCCGAGCCCACGTCCGAAATGAAGAAAATCTCCATCGAGGGGGAATAGCAAAAGTAGGCAGTGTTGATGTGCGGCCGGTTCCGTGCGCCGATCGTCGACATCGAGCATAGGACGTTCTCATGCATGATCCGTCGAACGCTCTGCTGAACCGCCGCTTCGGACCATCGACGCCTCACCGTCTTGAGGTAGCTCAATGAACAAACCCCCGGGATGGAATCGCTTGCCACGCGGGCGACGACACCATCCCCTTCAACGGAATCCGGGTTAAAGCCGCCTCGGCTCCGGCCCTCCGCGGATCGTACGGAATCCCTATCCCGCCGAGCGGGATACTCGGCGCATGGCGCATGAGGCGGTACGGACGGACCTGCCCGCGGTCGGGCTCCCGTTCTCCTGGGGCGTGCGGTGGCGGGATCTCGTCTTCGTCGCGGGCCAAGGACCCCTCGGGCCCGACGGGAAGGTGGTGGAAGGCGACGTCCGTTCCCAGACGCGACGGACGCTCGAGAACTTTCGGCGGGTCGTGGGGGCGGCGAGATCGGACATGGACCACGTCCTCTCGACGACGGTCTACCTGAAAGATCTCAACGACTTCGCCGCGATGAACGAAGTCTACGCGACGTTCTTTCCGCGGGAGCCTCGACCCGCCCGGGCAACCGTCCGCGCAGACCTGTTGTTCGGAATGAAGGTGGAGATCCAAGGCATCGCATACGTTCCCGAATCCTAGGCCCAGACGGATTCAGCGACGCTCTCAGTCGATCTCGGACGGCGCTCGGGGCGACCCGCGGACGTTGAGGATCAT
>DASPXQ010000195.1:0-2044 GCA_035637195.1 Thermoplasmata archaeon
CAGGTGTCGTAGCCCCACACGCGGAAGCTCGCCGCGAGGCCCGGGTCCTTCCCCGCGAGTACCCACGGATCGTCGGAGTCCCACTGGCCCGCATGTACGACGACGCGATCACCGACCGCGAGGTTCGCCACGCCGTCGCCAACCGCGGTGACCACGCCGGACGCGTCCGAACCGACGATATGGAAGTCGGTCGGCTCGCCCCATCGTGCCTGCGTCTTCGTGACGTCGATGGGGACGCCCCGAGCCGCCCAGACGTTGTTGAAGTTGACGCCGGCGGCCATGACCATGATCAGGGCCTCCCCCGGTCCGATCGGCGGAACGTCGATCACTTCGTCCTGGATGGATTTCTCCGGCTCCCCGAACCGGTCGGGCCGCACGAGCTGGGCGTGCATTCGTTTGGGGACCTCCCCTACCGAGGGAATCTCGCCGATGTCGTACAGCTCCTTGGCCATGTTTCCACCTTTCGCGGAAATCCTTGGGTGAACGAAAATATGCCTCAGGTACGGCAGCGACAACCTAGCCTGAATCCTGGACCACCCTCGAGATCGTCCAGCGAACCGCGGCAGACGCATTGATGCGCAGGAGCCTAGTGCTCGGGTGATCTCGCGCCCAGACGCGAAAGAGCTCATCGGCGAACCCTTGACCAACCTCCTTGACGCCGTCGAAGTCGAGCTCCACCTCCTCGAAGCCCTCCAAGCGGTTAGCAAGGCGCTTGGCTTCGGATCGCGAAACGAATCGTTCCCCCACTTCGAACAGGCGCACGCGTACGGAAGTCCGTCGGAAGGCCGGCACGTCTTGATCGACCGTGTACCGGCCGAAGACCTCGGACAGAACGCGCTGGGAGTTTCGTGAGATCTCGCAGCGGACCCTCGTGCCCGGGCGGGCTGCCAGATCGCCGACGGCGATGTCATCGCGCAAGTTATCGACTGTCCACCTGAGCTCCCCACTTTCGAGAAGAAATACGTCGACCGCACGAGAGGCAAAGAAGATTCCTTCACCCGTGTGGCGATCTGGCGCCGTCGTTGCCTTACCCTTCTCGATTTCCTGTAGGGCCGCCAGATCGTTCGGAAGTTCCATGCGCTCCCGCACCGACCGGAAGGCACCAATACCATCGTCCAGAATCTCGAACGCGATCATCTCCCTGCCGATCCATAAACGGACGTCTGCCTGCTCCCCTCGTGAGTGGTCGATCGCGTTGTTCATCATCTCCGTGAACGTGTAGCCCAGTATCGAGCGCACATTCGCGGGGAGCGCCTCGAGCTCTCGCGTCGCTGCGACGATCTCCCGCCATACGGCGTCCTCGTCGAGGCTCGCAATCGGGTAGGCGCGCGCGAAGGCCGCGGCGACAACGTAGTGCGCCCCCCGCCCGGCCCCTCGCAGAAAGAGCTCGCCTGCTTGCACCATGTGGGAAAGGTGGTAATGAGCGGCTTGACGGGTGATTTCAGCCGCCTCAGCAACCTCCCCGGACGACACTGCCGACCGCGTGGAAAGGAGTTCCCTGATTAGGTTGGGTACTCGGTTGGGAGCTTTACGTTTTGTCATTTGAGCGCGATTGTCCCAACTAAACGACAAAACGTCAACTCAGACCGCTTCCCAATCATGCCTAATCGTAAAAACGTCAAGCTCAGCGACCAAGAGCGGGGCGCGGACCGGGTCGTGCCGAGCCCTCGGCCCAGGACTAGCCGGGCTAGGCGACGTAATTGCCAGGTCCTCAGCCCGGACTCAGCAAGTGGGACACGAAACGACCCAACATGATGCCGGGCGAACCCTAGGAGACCCAAGATGGCGGCCGAGGCATGGCTTTGGGTTCTTCAGTCGAGGGTCGAGAGCGCTTCGGGCGCGGCCGGATCCCGCTCGGACGGATCCCGGTCGACCGGATCCCGCTCAGATGGGAAAGCGCTTACCGGGCACACCCCGGCCCGAGGACACCATCGGCAATAGGGTCCGGGCACGAGGTCGAGCTCCCGTCCGGCTTCCGAGGCGGCCGCGGAACGGACGGCCCCGATCACGCGTTCGGCGGCTCGGTCGAGGATCCGCTGGTCCA
>DASPXQ010000196.1:0-9750 GCA_035637195.1 Thermoplasmata archaeon
GATTACGCCGCCCTTGCCGGATCCGCCGGTCGCGAGGCCCTTCTTGAGGTCCCGGGCGAGCTTCTCCGCTTCGTCCGGTTTTGACTCCAGGCCTCGTACGACGGTCACGGCCTTCCCGTAGCGGCGCGTATCCATCTCGACGGACAGCTGGGTCGTCTCGCGACCCAGGTCCTCGCAGACGCAGATCTCCTTGGGCAACCCGCAGGTCGGGCAGATCCCCGCGATCAAGCCGCCTCCAATGGGTTCTCCTTCTCCGTCAGGAATTCCTTCAGTAGGCGATAGTGTTTTCGGATGGTGACCTCGCTCACGCCGGTCAAGCGGGCGATCTGTGCCTGGGTCAGCGGCACGCCGAGATCCTCCGACGCCAGGTAGAGCGCGCCGGCCGCGATCCCGACGGGCGAGTTCGCTTCGAGGATCTTCGAGTCGCCCGCCTGCGCCACGAGGGCCAGCGCTCGCTCGCCCACGGCCGCGTCCAGGCCGAGCTGGGACGCGAACCGGGGCACGAAGTCCGTCGCTCGCGACGCCCGGCTGAAGACGCCGAGCTCCCGGCTGACCACCTTCGCCGTCAGCGAGATGCGGTGCACCGTCACGCCCGTCTCCTGCGCCAGTTCGTGCAGGCCGCGGGGCGCCCCGAGCTGCTTCGACGCCAGGTAGACGACCGCGGCGACGATCGCGTCCATCGAACGTCCGCGCGAGAGCCCGGCCTCGATCGTCCGTCGGAGCAGGATCGCCGCCCGCTCGCGGAACGCCGGCGCGAGGCCCATGCGGGCGGACAGGCTCGAGAGCTGCGCGAGGCCGGGGGCGAGGGCCCGCTCCGTGCGGTCGTACCGCGTCCAGCGGCTCACCCGCCTTAGGCGGTTCAACGCGGCCACGCTGCGGGCGTCGATCGGGTTTCCCTTCGCATCCCGTAGGCCGTTGCCCACCATAGACCCGAGCCCCTTGTCCGGCGTCATGACGGACGGCGGCGGACCCGCCCGGATCCGGTCGTCGCCCTCGAACGTCGTCCAGTCGGGGCCCAAGTCCACGAGGCCCTCGTCGACGACGAATCCGCAGTTGTCGCAGACGCGCTCCCCGCGGACCGGGTCGACGTACAAGGCGTAGCTGCCGCAGTTCGGACAGCGCGCCGGATCGGGCCCCGTCTCGGGCTCGAGCGCTCCTTTGAACGTCAGATCTTTCTCGTGCGTCTCTGTGAATTGACTCATTGCGTCACCTCGCGGCTGCGTCCTTCCATGACCCAGCGGGCCGCCCACCGCTCCAGGTCCCGGATCATCTCGAAGAGACCCTGGCCCATCGGCGAGAGGCGATACTCGACCGCGACGGGCCGGTCCAGATGGACCTTCCGCTCCGCGATCCCCGAGTCCTCGAGCTCCTTCAGCGTCTTCGCGAGGGAGCTCTGGCACATGCCGGTCGCCACGCGCAATTCGTTGAACCGCTTCGGGCCGGACAGGAGGCCGTGGAGGACCGTCAGCTTGAGCTCCGAGCCGATCACCTCGAACGCGATGATCGCCCCGCAGCCGGGTCCCTCGCAGGGACCCTCGGGGTCCTCTTCCTTCTCGTCGGGCATGGATTCCGCTTTCCGCAATAGTATATGTGCGCCCGTAGGTATATAAGGTTTCGTTTCCGTACCACGTTTCTAGTGCGAACCTAGTGCGGCTTGAAAACGGGTTGCCGTCCGAGGGGACCTGGACGTGCGTCAGAGCCAGCGCGTGATGACGACCTTGCTCTCCGTGAAGAACCGGATCGCATCGCGGCCTTGGGGATGCAAGTCGCCGAAGAACGAGTCCTTCGTCCCGCCGAACGG
Source organism: Thermoplasmata archaeon (assembly GCA_035637195.1). GTDB lineage: Archaea > Thermoplasmatota > Thermoplasmata > RBG-16-68-12 > RBG-16-68-12 > RBG-16-68-12. The sequence goes on from DASPXQ010000196.1 coordinate 1,802, forward strand.
GAAGTACGCCACGGGCGCCGCGACGCCGACGTTGATCCCGATGTTCCCCACGCGAGCGCGGTGCCGAAAGTCTCGGGCCGCCTTCCCGCTCGAAGTGTAGATCGTGGCCGCGTTCCCGTACGGGCTGCGGTTGACCGTCTCGATCGCGTCGTCCAGGCGGTCGGCCTCGAAGAACGTCACCACGGGACCGAAGATCTCCGCCTGCGCGACGCCCATGTCCGCCCGGACGTCGTCCAAGACCGTCGGTCCGACGAAGTAGCCGGGGTACTCGGGGACTGTGAGCCCGCGTCCGTCGAGGGCGACCCGGGCGCCTTCCGCCTCGCCTTGGTCGATGAACCCGACGACCCGGTCCCGGTGGGCTTGCGAGATGACAGGGCCCATGCGGACCGTCTCATCGAGCCCGTACCCGACCTTGAGCTTCGACGCGGCCTCTCCGAACGTCTTCCGCAAGGCCTCGTGGACGCCGTCCACGCCGACGACGACGGAGCCCGCGAGGCACCGCTCCCCGGCGCAGCCGTAGCACGAGGCGATCATGTTCGACACGGCCGTGTCGAACTTGGCATCCGGCATCACGACGAGGACGTTCTTCGCGCCGCCGCCGCATTGCACCCGCTTCCCCGCCGCGGCGGCCCGCGCGTAGACCGCCTTCGCCGTCGCGCTCGAGCCGACGAACGAGACGCCACGGACGTCCGGGTGGTCGATGAGGGCGTTCGCCGTGTCCTTCGCCCCGTGCACGAGGTTCACGACCCCAGCGGGGAAGCCGGCCCGGTGGATCAGGTCGAAGACTAGCTGCGAGGCGATCGGGTCTTGTTCCGACGGCTTCGCGATCCACACGTTGCCCGTCGCGACGGCGTACGGCCAGAACCAGAACTGCACCATGACGGGGAAGTTGAACGGGCTGATGCCCGCGAAGACGCCGACCGGCTGGTAGAGGACCTCCTCGTCGATCCCCTTGGCCGCGCCGTCCTCGAGGTTGTACCCCATCATGAGGCTCGGGATCCCGGCGGCGACCTCGACGTTCTCGATCGCCCGCCGCACCTCGCCGCGCGCTTCGTCGATCGTCTTCCCCATGTCCTGGACGATCACCCTGGATAGGTCCTCCGCGTGCCGCTCCATGAGATCCCGCAGGGCGAAGAACGTCCGCGCGCGGTCCAGCGGCGGCGTCTCCCGCCACGCGTCCCACGCCCGGAGGCCGGCTTGGACCGTGACGTCCACGTCCTCCCGAGTCGACAGAGGCACGCGGGCGATGACCCGGCCGGTCGCGGGGTTCGGGTCGTCCAGCCACTCGTCGGCCTCGGGGGTCCGCCACGCCCCGTCGACGTAGTTCTGCAGATCCCCGTAGTGGGACTTGACCTCGGGGAGTGGCGCCGGGGATCGAACCATCTGCACCTCAGGAGGCCTTCCCGGCGAGGGCCAGGTCGAGGCTGTCCTCGAGCAGGTCGAGCGCCTTCTCCATGAGCGGCAGGGGGATGTTGATCGGCGGGAGCAGGCGGATGCAGTTGTTGAAGAATCCCGCGGTCAGCAGGATCAGGCCGTTCTTCAGGCTGGCCAGCTGGACGGCCCGCGCGAGTGCCGCGTCCGGCTCCTTCGTCCGGCGGTCCTTCACGAACTCGAGGGCCCACATCGCCCCGATCCCGCGGGCCTCGCCGACGGCGTCGTGGCCTTCGAAGATTTCGTCCAGCCGTTTCCGGACGAGCGCCTCGAGCTTTCGCGTCTTCGGGAGCGCCTTCTGGATCACGTCGATCGCCTTGAGCGCCGCGGCGCAGACGACGGGATTGCCGCCGAACGTGCCGCCGAGGCTCCCCGGTCCCGGTCGGTCCATGACCGCGGGCTTTCCGGTCACGCCGCCGAACGGCAGTCCGCCTCCGACGGCCTTGCCGCTCACGAGGAGGTCCGGCACCGTGTTCCAGTTCTCGATCGCCCACAACCTCCCTGTGCGGCCCATCCCCGCCTGTACCTCGTCGTCGACGAGGACAATCCCGTGGGCGTCGCACAGCTTCCGGAGGAGTGGGAAGAACTCCTTCGGCGGCACGATCATGCCGCCTTCCCCCTGGACCGGCTCCGCCAGGATCGCGGCGACCCGGCCCGCGACCTCCGGTTGGTTGATCAGTCGCTCGATTTCCTCGACGCGCGCCTTCGCGCATTCGGCGGGTGGGAGACCTTGAGGATCTCGATAGGGGTACGCGTAATCGGCGAGGATCACCTCCCGGATGAGGGGACCGAACCCCTCGCGGTACGGCTTGTCCTTCCCCGTGAGACTGATGTCGAGAAGCGTGCGCCCGTGGAACGCCGTCTTGAAGGAGACGAGCCACGCCCTCTTCGTCGCGGCTCGCGAGATCTTGACCGCGTTCTCGATCGCCTCGGACCCGGAGTTCAGGAAGATCGACTTCGTGAGGCCGGGTGGACAGATCTCCGCCATGCGCGCCGCGAGGTCCGTGTACCCCGGGTAGGTGGCGACCATGAACGAGATGTGCGTGAGGCGGTCCAGTTCGTCTTTCGCCGCCCGGACCACGGACGGCGGACGATGGCCCGCGGTCTGGACGCCGATCCCCCCGCCGAGGTCGATGTAGACGTTCCCGTCCGCGTCCTGGACGAAAGGGCCTTGTGCGGCCGTGACATCGATCGGCAGGGCGACCTTCACGCCGTTTGTGATGAACTTCTCCTTCCGAGCCATCGCGGCTTTCGACTTCGGTCCCGGAGGGATTGCGACAATCTTCGGTCCGCGCAGACCCTTCGTTGTGCGTTTCGCCATGGCATCCTGGGTCGGGTGAGCCTGCACGGCCCGCCCCACGCCAAGGGATGGCCGGAAGGGAATATAGGTTTTCCAATGCGTGGACTCAGGCGAACGCCTGGCCCTTCGTCTCCGGGCCGATGCCCGCCAGGACGACGCCTCCGAGGGCCATGATCGCGGCGATCGCCGTGAGGGGCGCGATGATCCCTCCGGTCGATGCGTACAGCGTCCCGAAGATCACCGGGCCCAGTATGGCGGTGATTTTTCCCACGCCCTCGGCCATCCCGAAGCCCGTCGCTCGGTACTGCGTCGGGAACAGCTCGCTCGTGTACGGATAGACGGCCCCCCACGCCCCGAGGTTGAAGAAGCTCACCAGCGCCAGGGTGACGAACAGGGTCGCGAGCTCCGTGGCCGTCGCGAAGAAATATCCGCTCACCCCGCCGAGGATCAGGAAGAGCGCCAGCGTCCGCTTCCGTCCCCACGCGTCCACCAGGTACATCGACGCGCCGTAGCCGGGGAACTGCGCGAGCGCCGACACGACGAAGAACGCCGCGAGGAGCCCGACATCGGAACCGACCGCCCCGAACACGGGAAGCGCGAACGGCAGGGAGAGGAAGAGTCCGTAGTAGCTGAAGTTCAGGGCGATCCACACGACGATCGTCACGCTGGACCGGCGGAGGAGGGTCCCCTGAAACAGGGCCGCGACGGGCGCCCGGGGAATCGCCTGTTCCTTCGACAGGGAGGACGCGTCCAGGTCCGAACCCGTGACGCGACGCAACACGCCGGCCGCCTCCTCGAGACGGCCGTGGCGTGCGAGATAGAACGGGCTCTCCGGCACGGTGGTGCGGGCGAGGAACGCGACGAACGCCGGGAACGCCGCGGCGACGAACAGGAGCCGCCACTGCCCGCCGCCCTGGATGATGAAGACCCACCAGAACGCGATCGCCAGGAGGAACCCGATCGGCCAGAAGAAGTCGAGGAGCACCATGAATCGCCCGCGAGACTGCGGCGGAAGGAACTCCGAGAGCATCGACGGATCGACGACGAGCATCCCGCCGAGGCCGAGGCCCGCGAGGAGGCGGAACCCGAAGACACTCCACGGATCCCACGCAAGCGCCGTGAGTGCGGTGAATCCGGAGTACCAGAGGATGCTCACCAGGAACACGGTGCGGCGTCCCCGATCGTCCGCCAGGCGTCCGAGGACCAGGCTCCCGACGAAGGAGCCGATCAACGTGGCCGATGCGACGAGGAAGTACAAGATCGGATTCGTCGCGGGCGTCAACCCGAACTCCGCGAAGATTGCCGGCAAGACGAACCCGATCACGATGATTTCGAACGCCACGAAGGTCCACGCGAATCCCGTCAACAGGACGACGCGTCGGTGAAAGGAGGTGAACCCTCCTTCCCGGAGGACGTCCTCGACGGTTGGCGTGCCGGCTGACACGGAGCGGCGGAAAACAAGGCGCTATATGAGGGTTCGGGGCGCGCAGGCTGCGTTCCACGGCCCCAGCCCTACCTCCGGTCGTGGAACAACCTGCCGGGCCGTGTAACAGGGGCGCCGCATTGGTCGGTGGTCGTTGAATAGCGCGAAGCCAAGGCATTGCTTCCAAGGCGTGACGGGACGAAATCGATAAGACGCCCGTGCCGATTCCGCCCGGCATGGCCAAACCCAAGACGGCAAAGAGAGCCGCGCCCGCTCGCCGCCAGGGGCCGACGAAGGTGCCGGACGGCGGCGCCGCCGTGAAGGCCTACATCGCGGCGTTGCCGGGTTGGAAGAAGGCGGTCGCCAAACGCGTCGATGACTTGATCGTGCGCGAGGTGCCGAACGTGCGGCGCGCCCTCAAGTGGCGTGTGCCGTTCTACGGCATCGAGGGGCAGGGATGGTTCGTCGCGTTCGCGGCGTTCTCCAAGCACGTGAAGCTGATGTTCTTCCGGGGCACGTCGCTCAAACCGGTGCCTCCCGTTGGGGAGCAAGAGCGCCGCGGCCTCGACCTCAGGGAGGACGACGAACTGGACGAGAAGCAGCTCGCATCCTGGGTCCGCCAGGCGGCCGCGATTCCCGGCTACCTCGCCGAATGAATCCCGCCTCCGCCTGTAGGGACCCCTCTGGCCGTGGAACGCACCCGGGCGCCCAGGTGGGGAAGCTCAGGACGTTAGCGAGGCGAGGAAGTCAATCGGGGTCGCTCGGCTCGGGTCTCGGTGCGGATACTCCTTCACGTACGCGCCGTAGTACGGCACCCGGTTCGCGACGACCTGCCTGAAAGCGTCCCGAAGGCCGTCGTCATCGAGCCCGCGGGTCGGAATCAGATCGTCGTTCCGGTTCAAGCATCCCTTCAACTCACCCTGGTGCGTCACGCGGATCCGGTGGCAGTTCATGCAGAACTCCGCGTTGTACACCGGGTCCACGACCTCGACTTCGGCGCCGTTGAAGAGGTAGATCCGGCGGTGGTGCATCTCGCGCACCAAGATCTTGTCGGCGCGGCCCTCGAGCCATTTCTTGAGCGCATCGATGTCGACCATCCTATCCCGTTGGCCGACGAGCTCCGGCATGAACTGAATGAGCTGGAGCTTGAGCCCGTCCCCGTCGGAGATGTACTCGATCATGCGCGGGATGTGCGGGAGGGTCTGCTTGAACACGACCATGTTGAGCTTGACGGGCTTCAGCCCGACGCGCAACGCCTCCCGGATTCCCCGCAAGACCGGTCCGAGCTCTCCCTTGCGGATGTCGCGGAATGCGGCCGGGTCGAGCGAGTCGATCGAGACGTTCACCCGCTTTAGCCCCGCGGCCCGGAGGCCCTCGGCGCGTTTTGCGAGCATCGACCCGTTCGTCGTCATCGAGACGTCGGGAATCTGGCGGACCGAGCGATCGATGATCCCTTCCATATCCAGGCGGACGAGCGGCTCCCCGCCGGTGAACTTCACGGACCGGATGCCGAACTCCCGTGCGACCCGGAGGAGCCGCTCAATCTCGTCCGTGGACATCTCGTCTTCGTGGGGCATCCGCGGCCGGAGGATCGGTCCGAGGCCTTCGTCGTGGCAGTAGATGCAGCCGAAATTGCACCGCTTCGTGACGCTGATCCGGATGTCGGTGACCTCGCGTCCGAACGCGTCGACGAGCATGTCCGACCTGGAAACCCGCGGTGTCGCTAAATAGTTGTGCGGCTGGGCGCCCGCCGGGCTTGATTCCGCCGTCGGCGAGCCTCAAGCAAAAGGGTGCACTCATCGCTTGGACGCGTGTCGCGCTATGAGCACAACGAGGACGATGACCGAGACAAGCAGGACAATACCAACCACAAGTACGGTCCCGTCCACCCCCCAAAAGGGCGGCGCGATGCATTGGGTCTCATAGCCGTCGACGAGAGTGAACCCCACGCTTGCGTAAGCGCTGGTTTCGTTGGGCCCCCAGCGGACCGAGAACGTATGCAGGCTGGAGGTTTCATCCCAAATCTGGAAGACGTCGGACCCAGACAGGTTTCCGTCTCGGTCGCGGTCCTGGAAAGTGACCGGTTCGGCGGCCGTCGCATTCGGACCGACGTGGGGCGCAACCCGTTGCACGGAGGCATTCCACGGATCGATGTACCACATGTCCGAAATCTGCGCCCAGGCGCCTCCCCTCCACGTGACGGACCATGTCGGCGCGGAAAATCCAACGGAGTACGGCGGCGCACACGAAGACGCGGCGACCGGGAAAGCCCCGAGCGTGGCCCCTGCCAGTACGAGAGCAAGCGCCGCCGTCCCCACTGCGCGAAGGCCGTGGTCGCGAGCGGTCCGCATGGAAACCTTCCGAAGATCACGAGGCGGCTGGAAGCCGATAAGGCTTGGGATTCCGTTTGGTCGCCTCCGAATGTTTTTATAGGAGGGGCCCCTAGATGGCAATCGGCCCACATCGTCTGAATTCGCCTGGTTACGGTTTTTCCCGGCCTTTGCGACTCTGGCGTCTTGTGTCGGCAGAATGTGAGAACATGGACAAAGCAATGACGAAAGTCAAGGACCTGACCCCCACGACCAAGCAGGTAAACGTCTTGGTCAAGGTCGTCGGGTTGAGCGAAGAGAGAGAGATTACGTCGAAGTTCGGCGAGGCACGAAAACTCGTCGAAGCGACGGTCGGGGACGAGACCGCAACCGTGCTCCTGACCCTCTGGAACGACCAGATCGGCCAGGTGTCGAAGGACGAGACGCTCCTGATCGACAACGGCTACGTGACCCTCGTGCGCGGACACATCCGACTGAACGTCGGAAAGTACGGCACGATGACGAAGTCGGAACAGGCGATCGGGGACGTCAACACGGCCCTCGACGTCAGCGCGGTCGAATACGAGCGCGAGCCCCGGTACCGCAGTGGCGGATACGGCGGCGAGCGACGCGGCGGCAGCGGCGGGGACCGGCAGTTCGAGTTCGGGACCTTCGGCGGCAGCCGGAGCGGCGGCGGTGGCGGCGGACGCGACCGGGACCGGAAGGACCGCGGTCGGCGCCGATTCTGAATCGGTTTTCCCTTTCGTTGATCCTGGCCATCCGGCCGGGTCTTTTTCATCTTTTTTCCGGAGGAGCGAAAGCGCTCCGCGTCGCACGTCAACGATCACGAGACCGCGGGAGCTGGAGGAGGCTCACCGTCGCCGCGGGGGCCGTCGGCCTTCGTTCCGCTCCGGCACCTGATAGACCCGCTCCGGCTGACGCACCTGAAGCCGGCCGTTGTAGAACGCGCGGGCGTTCTCCTCCGTGACCTCGACGTGTAACAGGTCGAGCTTCGACTTCATCAGGTTGCGAAACTTCTGGCGCTTCGCCGTGTTCTCTTCGTTCCACATGCGGGTGAACTGTTGATCCTTCTCGTCGGGCATGGCATCACCGCCTCATCGCTCGAGGAGAACGCGCGCCGGGGCGTGAAGCGGCCGACTCGGTTCGTCACGGGAATATGAGGACGCCCGTCCCGAGGAGGCCCGCGCACATAAGGCTTTTCTTCTGAGAACGCGAACCCGATCCACGGTCAATACGTGAACGTCACGATGAGGTCGTCGACGACCGCCTCGACGCGATATGCGGTGAGCGGGAACTTCGCGGGCGCTTCCCTCGGCTGACCCGTCGCGAGGTCCCACGCCCCGTTGCAGTCCTTGCACCGGATCGTGAGCGCCTGCGGATCGACCAGGCCGTCTGTGAGCATCGCCCACTTGTACGTGCACGCGGCGTCGACGCAGAAGAAGCGGTCGCCCAGACGGACCACGAG
>DASPXQ010000197.1:0-6989 GCA_035637195.1 Thermoplasmata archaeon
GTGTCGAGCAGGGGGAACGCGAACCAGAACAGCTTGGGGAAGTTCCGGACGGCGGCTTTCCCGAGGGTCATCGGCCCGCGGAGCGATCGGACCTCGAGGCCGAGGATGAACTTCCCGAGCGTGCATCGCGCGACCGCCTCCATGGCCGTCGAGTAGGCGTAGAGCAGGAAGCCACCGAGGACGCCGTAAATCCAGGGCTGCCGGACCCCCGCGAGATAGAGGAACGACCAGAGGGGCGCGAAGATCGTCGCGAGGTCGAGGAAGAACGCGACGACGCGTTTCGCCCAGTGAATCTGGAACGTCCGGTTGTGTCCGATGAGGTCGAAGCCGCTCACCATGCGTGCATCCCGCGATTCGAACGGCGTCTTGCTAGAAAAAGAATCCGTCCCCGCCACGCTTCCGTGTTGACAAAGCGAGGCCACTCAGATCGCCCATCATTCATCACAGATCAGCGTCGGTTCGATCATCACGGTGGCAGCCGAGCAAGGCCCCCCTCGCTGAAACGTTTTGTGTCGGAACCCGAACCGGCGACACCTATATCCCCGACCCTCCGCTTGGGCCGTTCGGTGGAGCCTTCGGCGGTGGTGGTTCGCATCGAAGGCGTGCTGGCGGACCTCGTGCAGCCGGCCGACTATGTCCGCTGGGAGTACCTGTCCCGCCAGCGTCTCCTGGCGACTCAGATCGCGAACTTCCGCGACCAGACCCCCGCGCGAGTCCTCGACATCGGATGCGGAAACGGCGCTCTCTCGCTCACGCTCTCGGAGGCCGCGGGGTTTGATCTCATCGCAATGGACGTACTGCCTCTCCGAACGTCCACGGTGCAGTCTCGAAAACGGAGTCGAAAGACCGCCGCGACGGTCCAGGTGCTCATGGCGAACGCGGAGAAGGGCCTCCCCTTCCGGGACGAGACGTTCGACGCGGTCGTCGCGACGGAAGTCCTCGAGCACATCGACAAACCGGTCCGCATGCTCGGTGAAGTCAACCGGGTGCTGCGACCGGGAGGCCGTTTCTTCATGACGACCCCAAACGCCGCGGCCCTGCCGTACCGCCTCCTGCGGTTCCTTCCGGAGTCCGTCGTGCGGAATCTGGCAGGATCACTCACACACGGAGCGCTCCATCCGGAACTCCTCCACGACCCCGCCCATGCGACGACGCCCAGCCATCCGGACGAGCATCGAAGGGAGGGTTTCACGCTCGCGGAACTCGAGTCGCTCGGGGCCATGACCGGCCTGCGGATGATCCGGCGTTTCACCTACCGCATCCCGCTTCCTGACCGCGTGATGAACGCGGTACCTCGCCGGTTCTCGAGGCGGCTCGCCCGACTCGGGACACGTCCGCTGCCGATGGGCCTCCAACTGTACGCGGAGTTCGAGAGAGCGTGACATGGCGATGACCGCCATCCGACTCCTTGCGTACCATGCCGGCCAGTGCGATCCGAAGAGATGCACGTCGCTCCGCCTTCATCGGATGGGACTCATGGGCTTCGTCCCGCGGCCTTCGGCGCTACCGAGGGGTGTCCTTCTGCTCACGCCGAACGCGGAGCGTGCGCTCTCGTCCGCGGATTTGCCGCGCGCGGAGCGGCGTGGCCTCGCGGTAATCGACGTCTCGTGGAAGCGGGGGACGTTCCCGAGCGTCCCGCACGCCGCCGCGCGGGCGCTCCCGTACCTCCTCGCGGCGAATCCCGTGAACTACGGCAAGCCGTTCGTCCTGTCGTCCGTCGAAGCGCTCGCCGCAGCCCTGGTGATCTTCGGACGAGAGCCGGAAGGTCGCGCGATCCTCGCGAAGTTCACATGGGGCAATCAGTTCCTCATCCTGAATCGTGAGCCCCTCGAGGCGTACGCACGCGCGAGCGACAGCGCGCAGATCGTCGCGGTGCAGTCGGAATTCATTTGAAGTCCGGAGGCAGCAGATCCGGAATGCCATCCGTGATCTCGTAGCGATGGTTGCAGTTCTTGCAGAACAAGGACCCTTCGAGGATCTCGTCCTTCTCGGCCTTCACGGTCAGCTCGAGGTCGCCCTTGCAGACCGGGCAACAGAGGATCTCCATGAGGTCCCGCTTCATCGCGCGCGGGAAGCGCGGGCCCCGACTTAAGGCCATCGCGGTCCGCGCCGTTCGAGCGCTGCGCCAAAAGCCTCTTGCGATGCCCTCGCCTGTGGAGGACTCCGCGCCCTCCGCGGATTCCCGAGAACGGATATATAGGGGCTCCCTCATGGGCGCAACCTCCCGGAGGTTTGCCGCGTCTTGCAGGAAGAGAAAGGCTGGCTCCGTGCCCATTGGCGGACGGGCCTCATCCTCGTGCTGATCTTCGGCGTGGCGCTCTTCGTCCGGGTGTATTTCGTCTACGGCCTCTCGTTGGCGACCGCGGCGCCCTCGCAGTGCGACGCGAACTACGTCCCGACATACTCCGGGGGGTCCGATTCGTACTACTGGGACCGCGCCTTATGCTATTCCTTCCAGACGGGCAAGGACCTCGGGACGGACCGGATGCTGAACTACCCGTTGAGCTTCCCGAATCCGAGGCCACCCCTCTTCCCGTGGTTCTCCCTCCTCGTCGGCCGAGTCCTCGCGCCGCTCTTCCATAACGCCTGGGACGCCGTCTACTTCGTGTTCCTCCTCTCGACGGGGCTGTTCGGGGCGCTCCTCGTGTTCCCGACGTACGCCATGGGCAAGGAGGCGTTCGGCCGGAAGGCCGGGTTGATCGGCGCACTCCTGATCGCGATCAGCGTCGGCAATCTTCAGAGGAGCAACTCGACGGATGCGGACCATGACGCGTTCACCCTCTTCTTCGTCGTATCGACGTTCTACTTTTTCCTCCGCGCTCTCAAGACGATGAAGGGCCGTCGCTGGGTCGAGAACTGGTTCCAGCGGGAATCGATTTCCGCCGGCTTCCGCGGGTTCTTCCGAGAGAACCGGACGAGCGTCCTGTACGCCTTGCTGGCGGGCCTCTGCGTCACCGTGATCGCGCTGGCATGGCAAGGCTGGGCGTACGTCAGCGTGATCTTGCTCGTCTGGTTCGCCGCGGAGATGTTCGTGGACCGCTTCCGCAACGAGGACCCGATGGGCGCGTGGATCCTGTTCACGATCGCCCTCGCGACGCCGATCCTCCTCGCGTTCCAGTGGTACTACGTGCGGAACAACGTCCGCGTCTGGTTCGACGTCCCGGCGTACCTCTTCCTCGCATCGATCGTCCTCGGCCTCGCCTTCACCGTCACGCGCGACTACCCGTGGACCCTCGTGATCCCGAGCACGCTCGTCGCCGGCGCCGTCGGCCTGGCGGTCGGCGTCGTCGTGAACCCGACCCTCGCGAGCGCCTTCGTCACCGGCGCGGGCTACTTCATCCAGTCCAAGCTCGTCACGACGATCGCAGAGGACCAGGCGCCCGGGATGTCCCAGCTGATCCTGAGCTTCGGCCTCTTCACGTTCGGCATGAGCCTCCTCGCGATCGCGTACATGTTGTGGCAGATCCCGCGGCGGCGCGAGCCCGCGTACCGGATCGCGGTGATCTGGACGTTCGTCGCCGTCTTCATGGCGATCACCGCGGCGCGGTTCATCTTCAACGCCTCCCCCGCGTTCGCGATCGCCGCTGGGTATGCGATCGACCTGGTCCTCGTCCGGGCGGACTTCGCGGGCATGCGGCGAACGTACCGCTCGCTCGCGGAGGGCAACTGGCGCAACGCCGTGCGGAAGTCCCTGAAAGTGCGGCACGTCCTCGCCGCCCTCGGCGTCGTCTTCCTCGTCCTCGTGCCGAACGTCTGGTTCGGGCTCGACGCGGCGATCCCGTTCGAGCTGAAGGCGCAGTACGACCGCCAGGTCGCCTCGACCCTGCCGTCGTTCCTGCGCTCCCCGGGCGACAACCCAAGCAACCGCCCGTTTTACTTCGGGGCGTTCGGGTACGCACTGCCCAAGCCGACCGACTACTATCCCGCGGCCTGGACGTGGTTCCGCACCCAAGACGCGGACGTGCCGCCGGAGCTGCGGCCCGCGTACCTCTCGTGGTGGGACTACGGCTTCGAGGCGGTCGACCGGGGCGCCCATCCGACCGTCGCGGACAACTTCCAGAACGGCTACGCGCTCGCCGGCCAGTTCCTCACCGCGCAGAACGAGACGCAGGGCATCGCGCTCCTCGCGGTCCGCCTCATCGAGGGCGACTTCCGGGCGCACAGCCTCACGATCGGACCGGAGGTCCGGGAGGTCCTGACGGCGTACGGCATCTCGGCGGACACCTTCGCACGCGTCCTCCGCCGTCCGGACCAGAACGTGGTCCTCGCGGACCCCGCGACGTACGGCGTCTGGGACTCGAACATGAATCCGCTCAACGCCCTGTACATCTTGCTGACGCACCTCCTCACCGCCCGATTGGGCGAGGAGCGAATGGTCGACCTGTACCACGCCCTCCGGGACGCGACGGGCCAGGACATCGGCTACTTCGCGGTCGACTCGCGCTTGTTCCCGATCAACGCGCAGAACACGGGCATCTTCTACGCGCCCGTGAAGCTCTCGGACCACCGAGTCATCCAGCTCCCGGACGGCCGGGTCCTGCCGGCCGAATTCTTCCAGATCTTCGTGAACACCACGCGGGCGACGAACATCCAGATCCAGTTCCTGCAGCCCGGGGACCAGGTTCAGTCCTCGCGGATCGCGTACCAGCCGGCCTTCTACGATTCGATGTTCTACCGCGCGTACGTCGGGTACTCCCCGACGGAGATCGGCTTCCCGAACAACCCCGCCATCCCGGGATTCGATCGGGGAATGCAGGCGTTCCCGCCGGTGCCGGCGTGGAACCTGACCCACTGGCGGGTCGTCTATCGTACGTCGTACTACAACCCGTTCCCGGACGTGTCGAACCACACGGACGCGTGGCAGGCGATGAACTATCTCGACGCGCAGAAAAAGCAAGCGGACATCCAGGCGGGCAAGATCAAGGGGACCGTCGACCTGAACACAATCAGCAGCATCGCGAGCGGCGTCGTCTTCCTCCGGTACTACGACGGCGCATGGGTCAACGGCACCGTGTCGGCGGACTCGGTGCCCCTCGCGGGCGTGAACATCACCGTGACGGACGAACTCGGCACGCCGCACTACCGGACCGTGACGGATGCGAACGGGCACTACAGCACCCTGGTGCCCTTCGGCAGCGTCACGATCGCGGCGTCCGTCGGGAGACCGTCGACGAACATGATCGGGACTCGCACCCTCGCGACGGCCACCCTCGCGGTGTCGGAGGACCAGGCGATGCGCGTGCCCGCGGACTCCGACGGCGACGGCGTCCCGGACTGGATCATGACCCGGGACCTGCACGTCCCCGCGCACTCGGAGAGCGGCACGCTCTACTTCGACCTGGACCGGAACAGCGCCCTCCAAGCGGGCGACGCGGTCCTCCCGGGCGCCGTCCTCACGTTTACAGACAAGGAGTTCCCGTATCAGCGGACGGTGACGAGCCGGCCGGACGGCTCCTTCAAGGTCTCGACTCTGCCACCCGGGCCGTACGCCCTGACCGTCCAGGCGAACGGACGGACGGTCAAGGCCGCTGACGGCACGATTGGGACCGCGGATGTGACGGCGAACGTCGCGGTGCCGTACGCGGGCATAAAGGGCATCGCGACCTCGAGCCTCGGCGGATCGGTGGCGGGCGCGACGATCGACGCGGTCGATGAGACGAACGGGACGACCTTGCGCTTCACGGCGGGCAGCGACGGATCGTACGCGCTGCGGCCTTTGATGGCGGGGAACTACACCCTCACGGCGACGTCCGGCGATCTCGCATCGAACCCCGCCCTGGTTCGCGCGGCGAACGTCGACGTCTGGCTCAACCTGACACTCCGGCCATCGGGCACCGTGGCGGGCACGACGACCGTCTTCGGGACCGCCCGGCCGTTCGCCGGCCTCGAATTCCAGTCCGCGACGGATCCGTCGATGGTCCGCACGGTCACGTCGGACGCGTCCGCCCGATACGCGATCCGCCTTCCGGCCGGAGAGTGGTTCGTCAGCGGACGCTCCTACGACGGCACGACGCTCTACGCGACGTTGGGCCGGGTCCTCGTCGCGGCGGGCGCGACGAGCTCCTTCGACACGATGTTCATCCAGGGGGTCCGGGTCACGGGCACCGTCTTCGATCCAAATCCGGCGGTCCGGAATCCGCAAGCCGCCGTGGCCTTCGCGAACGGCGCAGGCCAGCGCTGGCTCACCACGAGCGGGACCGGCGGCTACCTCGCGCTCCTGCCTGCGGGCACGTACGACCTCCAGGCGTTCAACGCCGCCGCGGCGTCGTTCCGCTCGATCACGATGCTCGGGAGTCAGACGGTCGACATCCGGCTGGTCAACGCCTCGGAGACGGTCCGCGGGTCGGTGTACCGCGACGTCAACGGCAATGGCGTGTTCGACCCGGGCGAGGCGATCGCCGGCGCGCACATCGCGCTGACGGACGACCGGGGGGCGCACATCTCGTTGACAACGAACGCCACCGGCGTCTTCTCCGTCCCGCTCTTCGGGAACCGCACGTACGCGGCCGCCGTGTCCGCCCTCGGCTTCGAGACGCGCACGTTCCCGGCGTCGTCGCCGGCGAACCTCCGAGCGCTCTTGCCGATCGCACTCATCCCGACCCCGGTCGGCGTCCAAGGGAGCGTGCTCCTGAACGGCGCCCCGCTCCTGAACCGACCGGTCACGGTCCGCGCGGCCGCAATCGGCGAAGGCGCGGTCTCGCAGACGATCCTCACCGACTCGAACGGCGGCTACGCCCTGCAGCTCGTCCCGGGGACGTACGACCTCATCGTCGACGAGAACGTCTCGACGACCCGTGACTGGCGCTACCAGAACGCCGGATCGGACGGCATCGACGTGTCCGTCGCTCAGCCGTCGCTCGGCTACGACATCGCGATCGTCACCCGCACCCTGGTGACGGGCAAGGTCACCTTGTCGGGGGTCCCGCAGTCCGCGTCGCTGACGTTCGACGGCCCGGAGCACCGCATCGCGGAAGCGACGACCGCAGGGT
>DASPXQ010000198.1:0-7753 GCA_035637195.1 Thermoplasmata archaeon
ATCGCCTGTTCCGCCGCCGCGAGGACCTCCATGGCCTTCTCGAGGTCGACGTGGTTCGCGACGAGGTCCGTGATGTCCGCGCGGACGGCCTCCATCCGGCGATGGATTGCCTCCATGCGCTCCTGCTTCGTGCGGACCTCCGCCTCCTCGGTCTTCCGCTTCGAGTCGTGCGCGGTCCGCGTGAGTTCCTCGACCTCGGAGATGCACGCCTTGCCGACGTACAGCGTGTCGCCGTACCGCGCTTCCGTGTACGCCGTCTCGGCCTCCTGGAGCATCTGGGCCGCCGGATCGATCGCCACGCCGTCCGCCTTCGCGAGCGTGACGACGCCGCGCGCTTCGCCGAGCACTTCCGCGGCGGCGCTGCGCAGCAGCTCCCTGGTCGCATGGATGTCGTGCTCGATTCCGTCGAGGAGCGCGTCGGCCTGGAAGAACCGGTGTTCCTGGACCGCGATCGCGACGTCCGCGAGCTTGCCTTCGAGGGACACGGTGTCGTTCTGCCCGGCCTGCCGCAATCCGACGATGTCGTCCCGGGCCCGGAGCACGTGCTCGTTCAGGCGGGCCTCCGTCTGGGTGTCGGCGTCCGCCATGCGATTGTCGATGATCGCCTGCATGTCGATCTGCCGACCGAGCGAGATCGCATCGTCGACCTCGCGGAGGAGCTGGCGCGCCAGCGCGGGGTCGAGGCCCCGGGCCGCGTTCGCCAGGATGATCTGCAGGGACCGCTCCATGATCGAGCGGTGGTGGGCGTCTCGCGCGGATTCCGCGGTGCGCCGCGCGCGGGCGACGAGTCGGCGCGCGTTCGGCAGGTCGTGGTCTTCGAGCGCGCGGGTCATGTCGACCAAGGTCGTCTCGAACTCGCTCGCCTCCGCGCCGAGCTTTCGCAGGTCCTCCGCGTCGAGTCGCAGGCTCGCGAACGCGTCCTGGACGGACTTCAGGAGGGCCGCCTCCCGCACCGCCTCGTGCGCGTCGCGCGCGAGGGCCCGCACCTTCGCGTAGTCTTTCGATGCCAGCGCGGTCGAGGCCTGTCCGAAGATCGCCTCCGCGTGGCTCAGGTCGGCGCCTTTGCGCCGCTCGCGGGCCGCCTCCCGCTCTGACTCCCGCAGGGAGACGTCCGCCGCGGAGTACCGCCGCGCCTCCCGAAGGCTGTTCCGCGCCCGCTGAGCGAGGAGGGGGATGTCCGCGAACACCCCGCGCCGGAGCGCATCCCGAGCCTGCGTGAGGACCTTCCGAGCCTCCGTGATGTTGACGCCGTCCTTCCGGGCCGCATCGACGTCCGCCGCCGCGCGGTCCAGGACGTCCTCGGCCCGGGCGTACTTCCGCTGCTGCTCCGCCTTCTCGATCGCCTTCGCACAGAGAGATCGAATCTTGCCGTAATCCCGGAGGGCGAGCGCCTTTCGGGCGTCCGCGAGGAGGGCCTCCGCGTCCGCGACGTTGCCGCCGCGCTCCTTCGCGTACCGGACCTGGGAGCCCGCCTTGTCAAGCAGGGCCTGGAGGACCCGTTCGCGGCGTTGGTCGAGCGTCCGCGTCGAGACGCGCCGCAGGAGTCTCTCGGCCGTCACGAAGTCGCCCCGCGCCGTGAGCGCCTTCGCCTGTTCGATGTTCCGTTGGAAGGCGAGGGTCTCGATGCCCGCCTGCCTCGCTTCCTCCAGGATCGTGTCGGAACGCGCGAGCACATCGACGACGCGCGCCTTGCGCTTGGCGATCTCGAGGGTGCGGCGCGAGGCGCGGGCGAGGTCCAGGGCCTTCCCGAGGTCCCCCGCGGCCTCCGTCTGGTCCGCCCGTTCCATCAACCGCCGCGCGAACGAGGCGTCCACGGAACTCGGGGCCGACGCGGCCAAGTCCTTTCGGGCGGCATCAATCGCTTTGCGCACGACGTCCGGTGCGGCGCGGGCCGTCGGCGCTCGGGCGAACGGCTGCCCGCAGACGTCGCAAGCGGTCGGGCCGTCCGGAACGTCCGATTCGCAGAGCGGGCAGCGGGCCATGGCCTCCAACCGAGGGGGTGCCCTCCATCCTGGGAGGGAAGATGGCGTCAGATGCCCGCTTGGCCAGTATAAATGACGCGCTTTCGATATCCCTCCTGATAACTATGTGGCTCGGACGCGCGGCGCCCGCGACACCCGAAAAGCTTCAGTAGCCGGCGGGCGTTCGACGGGCCATCCGGGACGTCCCGCCGGGGCGGCTCCGGGGGTGTTCGGGTGGCGGCGCGGCGCGGGCGGTCCCTCGTCGGCATGGCGGTCGTCGACACGGACGGCGTCGAGGTCGGCTACGTGTCCGCCGAGGAGCCGAACGTGCTCGTCCTGGGCGAAGGCTCGTCGGGGCGGATGCGCCTCGGCCGGCGGTTCGTCGCGCAGATCCTGGATCGCGTCACCCTCACGGGATCGGCGGCGGAGATTTTCACCGGCCTGAACGTGGTCGATTCGGACGGCGAGTTCGTCGGCGTCGTGAAGGACACGATGGAGGCCGAGGATGTGCTCGATTCGTTCATCGTCGAGGACGAGCAGGCCGAGATGGTCACCGTACTCCTCGAGGACGTGCGGTCGATCGACGAGTGGGTCGAGCTCTCCGTCTCGGGCGACTCCTTGTACGAGGGCGGCTAGCGCTCCTCTTCCGCGCTCGGAGAGAGGAACACGCCGAGTCCAATCCACACGATGAGGGCGATGGTCCCGACGATGCCTCCGTATCCGAGCACCACGTTCACGCCGAGCAGGATGACCGGGAGGATCAATCCGATGAAGAAGCCGACTCGGGCCATGGCGGGCGCCTCGATGGCCTCGCGGCCTTAAAGGTTTGCGAGACGAAACGGACGATGCATCATCGACCGGGTTTGCCGGGCTGCATCCGCGTCGAAACGAGGCTTCGGAAGAACCCCGTCAGCTTCCCGATTCGAAGGACGTTCCCCAGCATCGTGAGCAGTTCCCGGTCGCGCCTCGCAACCGCCCTCTCGTACATCGCCTGGACGAGCGGGATGACGTGCCGCTGATAGTAGATGAGATTCCGCCACTGGAAGCCCGCGATGGCGAGGGAGACGGCGATGGTCCAGATCGCGGGGACGTCCTGGAGGAGAGGGTGGACCCAACTTGGGAGGTACGGCTTCAGCGCGATCATCACGATCCAAAAGATGGGAATCGCGGTCGCGATCGTGCATTTGATCCGATCCCACGTGTGGCGCGTCGTGATCGAGGTCACGAGGAATTGGAGCGTTGCGATCTCGGCTTCCCGCTCGCTGTAACGACGCGGGTATGCCTCTCGCTTCCCTCCCTCGACCGGTTGCAAGCCCCTGCGCCCCAGGATCCGCATCGGAGACCGCTCGATTCGTCGCCCTCAGGCGGGAGTCGCGCTATAAAGGGTTTGGGCAACCCGGAGTCGCGGACGGCGCTCCGGTTCGGATTTCAAGGGTGCCCGGCACGCTTACGGACGGCCTTCTCAGCAGCGACGCGGATCGCCTTCAGGTTCTCCGCGATTCGGTCCGGGAAAATCCCGGAGCCCGACACGAGGATGTCCGCCCCCGCCTCTGCGACGATCGGCGCTGTGTCCACCTTGATCCCTCCATCGACCTGGAGCTCCGTCTCGAGCCGCTCTCCGTCGATGTACGTCCGGGCCTCGCGGATCTTCGGTACGACGTCCGCGCGGAAGGCCTGACCCGAGAAGCCCGGCTGGACCGTCATCACGAGGAGCAGGTCCGCGTCCGCGAGGAATGGCGTCGCCTGTTCGAGCGGCGTGGCGGGATTGAGCACGAGTCCCGGGGCGATTCCGTGGTCGCGGATCAGCTTGAACGTCGCACGGACGTCGTGATCGCTCTCCACATGGACCGTCAGGTCATCGGCGCCCGCGTCGGCGAAGGCCTTGACGAACTGTTGTGGGTGGGTGACCATCAGGTGCGCGTCGAACGGGACCTTCGTCAGCGGCCGGATCGACTTCACCAACGCGGGGCCCATCGTGACGTTCGGCACGAAGTGTCCGTCCATGACGTCGATGTGGAGCATGTCTGCGCCTGCGTGGACGGCTTCCATCACCTGTTCCCCGAGCCGATCGAACCGCGCGGAGAGGATCGAGGGGGCGATCTTGATGCCCATCGGCGCGCCGAATGAAAGGGGGCGGGATAAGGGTTCCCTCCCTCCCCGTCATGTGCGACGGGAGAGGGAGGCGCGAAGAGCGATCAGGCTCGGTGGTACGACGTCAGTTCGATCTGCACGTGCAAGCCGTCGACGAAGGTCGCGACCTTCACGACGTTGCCGACGTCCCCGTTGAACCACGCCGCGACCGGCGCGTGCGGTTCGCCGAATCCGTCGTCCCCGAGGCGCATCGCGAACGCCATCTGGTCCGTGGTGGTCCCGAGATCCATCAGGGGCAGCCCGACTCGGACCGGGATCGCTGAGAACGTTCCCGCCGGCGTCGTCACGTCTTCGAACATCCCGCTGGTCAGGAGGACCCGGATCGGTATGGTGAACGTGGCGTTCCGGCCTTTCTCGATGTACCAGTCCGGTCCCTCGAAGCGCCAGACCTTCCAGACGTGGACCGTCGCGTTGCTCGAGGCCTCCCACGTCTCGTTCTCCCCGAGCGGGAACGACCAGATATCGAGCGGCGGATCGTAGTTGGTCAAGATCTTCGCCGTGTACGACGCGTTGATCGTCGCGTTGTACATTCCGTACTCCGCGCTGAACGAGCCGCTGATGTGGACCGTCCGGAACTCCGTGACCTTCGCAAGGTCCGAGGCCCGGTAAAGCGTGTACCCGTCGACCGTCGCGTCGTTCAGGACGACATAGGAGTGCAACATGATCGTCGCGTTTCCGTACCCCGTCTCTTGCGAGAGGTCGATTACCTTCCCGACGTGGAACGTCGCCGAGAGGCTCACGTTGTACTGCGATCCGTCGGCCGCGTCGACCGTGCGAGTGACGGTCCCTTCCAACGCGGGAGCGATCCACAGGCTCTGCATGCTATCGAGGGCCGAAGAGGCATTCACCCTGTACGTCCACGAGTCTCCCACATGCCAGGTCGGCGTCCCGATCGGCCCCGCCGCCGGTTGCGGCCGCGTCCCTTTCGGCGATCCGAGGTTCGTGAGATTCTCGGGGCCGACGGCCACCGCGAAGGCGACGAGCAACAAGGACGTTGCGAGGACGCTGACGATGAGCGCTTTTCGTTGCGGTAGCATCATCCTCGCTCCCGGGACTTACGAGCACTCCAGCTATATACGAATTATGATACAGACGTAGAACCGCACGCTCGTCGGTTGAGTTTATCTTTTGAGAATGGATGTTCGTAGGCGGCTGCGGGGCGGAGCATGGAGCACAGTCCACGTCGATTCAACCGCTGGATTTTCGAAGGGATGTTCCTCGGATGGGGCGCGCTGATGGGCCTCGTCCTCCTAGCGGTCTTCGCGGTCATTGCGGCCTTCGCGCCCGAACCGTTTGCGTTCATCCTCGGCGCGGTGGCGGTCGCGTTCGTGTGCTGGCTCTCCCTCCGGACCGTGTTCGATCGGAAGAGCCGCACACCCTGACCGCGAGGCTCACCAAAGCCCTTAAGCCGGTCGCGTCATCTCCCGGCCGTCCCGGGCCACGAACGGGGGCGGGGTGGGCCATGGTCGACGTTTCCGAGGAGTTGATCGCCGGTCTCAAGAAGAAGGCCGTGACCCTCCGGAAGCACATCATCCGCATGACACACAACGCCCAGAGCGGCCATCCGGGGGGCTCGATGTCCGCCTGCGACATCGTCACCGCGCTCTACTTCCAGGTCCTCCGCGTCGATCCGAAGCGTCCCGATTGGCCGGACCGCGACCGGTTCGTCCTGAGCAAGGGCCACGCGTGCCCCGTCTGGTATGCGGCTCTCGCCGAACGCGGATTCTTCCCCGTCGAGGAGCTCATGACGTTCCGCAAGATCAACAGCCGCCTGCAGGGCCACCCGGAGCTCGGGACGACGCCGGGCGTCGAGAATGCCGCGGGGGCCGAGGGTCAAGGGCTCTCGTTCAGCGTCGGCCTCGGGTTGGCGGCGCGAACGGACCACAAGCCGTGGCGGGTCTACTGCATCATGGGTGACGGCGAGCAGGATGTCGGGCAGACGTGGGAAGCCGCGATGGCGGCGTCGAAGTATGGCCTCGACAACGTGACCGCGTTCATCGACCGAAACGGCATCCAGCAGGAGGGGCGCACGGAGGACATCATGCCCCTCGAGCCCCTCGCCGAGAAATGGGAGGCGTTCAACTGGCACGTCCTCACGATTGACGGCCACGATTTCCGCCAGATCTTCGCGGCGATCGAGGAGTCGCATCGGACGAAAGGGCGCCCGACGGTCATCGTCGCACGCACGGTGAAGGGCAAAGGCGTCTCGTTCATGGAGAACAAGATCAAGTATCATGGCGCCGCGACGAGCGACGAGGAGCTGAAGCTCGCGCTCGCGGAGCTCGACGCCCAGGAGGCCGCGATCTGACCGCCGGGCCGTGGAAGATGGAGAGCCAGCGTTCGTACTTTGGCAAGGCGCTGGTCGAACTCGGCCGCCGAAATCCCGATGTCGTGGTCGTCGGCGCGGACACGACGGAATCCATCAAGACGATCGACTTCGCGAAGGCGTTCCCGGATCGGCTCTTCCAGCTCGGGATCGCAGAGCCGAACATGATTTCCGTCGCCGCGGGCCTCGCGGCCGCGGGCAAGATCCCGTTCGCGGCCACGTACGGCGTGTTCGGCAGCGCGCACACGTACAATGTGATCCGCCAGAACGTCGCGTACACCAACCTGAACGTCAAGATCTTCTGCTCCCACGCCGGGTTGAGCGTCGGCCCGGACGGCGCGACGCACCAAATCAACGAAGACATCGCGCTCATGCGGGGCATACCGCGGATGACGGTCCTAGTCCCCGCGGATGGCCCGGAGACCGCGAAGTGCGTCGATGCCGCCGCCGAGATGAAAGGCCCGGTCTATTGCCGCTTCTCCCGCACGAACGTCCCGACGATCACGTCCCCGGACGACGACTTCGCAATCGGACGAGCGCGCGTCCTGCGGGATGGCTCCGACGTCACCCTGGTCGGGTGCGGCCTCATGGTGGCCCGCTGTCTCGAGGCGGCGGAGGCGCTCAAGCGGGCCGGAATCAACGCGCGCGTGATCGACCTGTCCACGGTCAAGCCGATCGATGTCTCGACGATCGATCGGGCGGCGCGGGAGACGGGTGGAATCGTGACCGCGGAAGAGCACACGGTCGTCCACGGGATCGGGGGCGCGATCGCGAGCGTCATCGCGGCGAACCATCCCGTCCCGATGGCCTACGTCGGCGTCCAGGATGTGTTCGGTGAGAGCGGAGAAGCGGACGAGCTGCTTCGGAAGTACGGGCTGACCGCAGAGGACATCGTGGACGCGGCCCACAGCGTGATGAAGCGCAAGGCTTCACGATAAGCGGGGCGTCCGAGCCGCTCGTCCCGCTCAGCCGGCTCTCTTGACGGGGCCCTTCTCGTTGTACCGCTGGACGGTCACGAAGCCCGCGACGTTCTCGTGCGCGATGTTCCAGCCCGCCGCATCATCCCGGAGGGACCATCGCCGGATGTTCGTCACCGTCGGTTTCTTCATGTTGATTCCACCGGGCAAGAGGATGTAGCCTTCGAACTGCGCCCCGGTCACGGGATTCCGGATGGGCTCGCTCTGGACCTCGCCCACTCCGTCGACCGCGAAGGAGCTGTCCACTCCCTTGAACTTGAAATCGATCTTCGTCGTCTTCGTCGGGAACGTCTTCGTGAACGTGCTGGGGAAGACCGCGAACACGCCTCCGCCTTCCT
>DASPXQ010000199.1:0-2604 GCA_035637195.1 Thermoplasmata archaeon
TTCACGCTTCGGCAGTACGGCCGGCTCGAGTACGGATCGCCCGAGGTGGGCTGGCTCGTCGCTTCCGTGAAGCGGACGCGGCCATCGTCGCGGACGCCGAGGGGACGGCCGAAACTGCGGGTGCGGTTGCGGTACTTCCTCAACTCCTTTCGCGGTTTCGCCGCCTTCGACGTGCGCGGTCACGACGACTCGGACCGCGCCTGAGGCGGCGTACCTTTTTATTCGACGATGCCCGTCGCTCGGAATTGTGCCGGAAGTCGTGATCCACTATTGCGTCCCGTGCCGCTACCAGTTCAAGGCAATCCAAGACGCCGACGCGATCCTGAAGGAATTCGGCGAAGAGCTTTCGGACCTCCGACTCGTGCCGGGCGCGCACGGCGTCTACGACGTCGAGGTCGACGGCACGCTCGTGTTCTCGCTTGACAAGGCGATGCGGTTCCCCGAGACGCCCGAGCTGATCCGAAAGATCCGGGCGAAGATTGGAACCACGAAGGCCCGACGGCGGAAGGCGTAGCGGCGTCCCTGCCGGTTGCATATACCTATCAAGCCTTCGAATGACGGCCGTCATTGGCGGGTCAATCTCGTTCTGCGCGCGCGTGATTCACAGGGATATGTTCGGAACCACGTACCCGATGTTCGGGTTCGAGACGACGCTCAGCGAACGACTTCGTGACCCCGCCCTCGAGGACTACATCCGGTGGGAATACCGTCCCGCCGATCAGGCGCGCATCGTCCTTTCCGTCCGTGGCGGATCCATCCGCTCCGCCCGGCGGTACCGCGGGCCGCGCCGAGGGAGCTTGCTGGGGCATCTCCGGGACTGGATCGCCTCGCGTCGGCCGGGGCGAGCCGCCCCGAGCCGACCCTGACGTTCGAGGACCGCGCGGCTAGTCGATCGCGAGCACGACCTTCCCGAACTGTTCTCCTTTCGCCAGGTACTCGTGGGCCTGCCTCGCCTGTGCCAGCAGGAACACCCGGTCCACGACGGGCTTGAGGCGGCCCATGAATACGAGCTTGAGGACCTCCTCGAACTCCCGCTGATTCGCCATCGTCGACCCGAGGACCGAGAGCTGCCGCCAGAACAGGTATCGCGCGTCGAGCTCGAGCATCGGTCCGGTCGTGGCTCCCGGGACGACGATCCGCCCGCCCTTCCGCAATGTGCGCACGGAGTCCTTGAACGTCGCTTGGCCGACGTGATCGACGATCACGTCAACGCCGCGCTTCCCGGTCAGCTCCCAGACCGCCTTCGACCACGGCATCGTCGCGTAGTTCACCAAGACGTCCGCGCCGAGCGCCTTCGCCTTCTCGAGCTTAGCGTCGCTCGAGCTCGTCGTGAAGACAGTGCAGCCGGCGAGCTTCGCGACCTGGATGGCGGCAGTCGACACGCCGGATCCGGCGCCCAGGATGAGGACGTCCTCCCCGGGACGGACCTTGGCGCGGGTGATGAGCATCCGCCACGCCGTCATGAAGGCGAGCGGGGCGGCGGCCGCGGGAGCGAAGTCCATGTCCGTCGGGATCTTGAGGACGTTCCGCGCGGGGACAGCGACCTTCTCCGCGTACGCGCCGGGCAGGTGCTCCCCGAGGATCTTGTAATCGACGCACTCGGAGTCCTCGCCTTTCAGGCAGTACTCGCATCGTCCGCACGAGATCCCGGGATTCACGACGACCCGGTCCCCGACCTCGAGGTCCGTGATGTCCGACCCGACCTCGGCGATGTCCCCCGCCGCGTCGGAGCCGAGGATGTGCGGCAGCGCGAGCTTGAGGGTCGGGATGCCTTCGCGCACGAACAGGTCGAGATGGTTCAGGGACGTCGCGTGGACGCGGACGACGACCTGGTCCGGCCCGGGCACGGGGTCCGGATAATCTGGGACAAGCTCCAGGACCTCCGGGCCGCCGTAAGTGGGCACGACCACGGCCTTCAGCGTACCACCTGCAACGCCGCAAAACGGAGCGGTCCTAGATAAGGGCCGCCGTCAGCGGACGTTGTAGCCTTTCGACTGGAGCAGCCGCACGACGTCTTTGCGATGGTCGCCCTGGAGCACGATCACGCCGCCCTTACCGGATCCGCCGGTCGCGAGGCCCTTCTTGAGGTCCCGGGCGAGCTTCTCCGCTTCGTCCGGTTTCGACTCCAAGCCTCGTACGACGGTCACGGCCTTCCCGTAGCGGCGCGTATCCATCTCGACGGACAGCTGGGTCGTCTCGCGGCCCAGGTCCTCGCAGACGCAGATCTCCTTGGGCAACCCGCAGGTCGGGCAGATCCCCGCGATCAAGCCGCCTCCAATGGGTTCTCCTTCTCGGACAGGAAATCCTTCAGCAGACGATAGTGTTTTCGGATGGTGACCTCGCTCACGCCGGTCAGGCGGGCGATCTGCGCCTGCGTCAGCGGCACGCCGAGATGCTCCGACGCCAGATAGAGCGCGCCGGCCGCGATCCCGACGGGCGAGTTCACTTCGAGGATCTTCGAGTCGCCCGCCTGCGCGACGAGGGCCAAGGCCCGCTCGCCCACCGCGGCGTTCAGGCCGAGCTGGGACGCGAACCGGGGCACGAAGTCCGCCGCGCGCGACGCCCGGCTGAAGACGCCGAGCTCCCGGCTCACCACCTTCGCCG
>DASPXQ010000200.1:0-4359 GCA_035637195.1 Thermoplasmata archaeon
CAAAGTGGTCTTCGAGTTCCGGCCGTTCGGAGCCGCGTCCCGCCTCCTCGCGTGGCTCAAGAACGAGAAGGAACACCGCCGGAAGCGCAACGAAGGCACCCTGCGATCCCCGTACCGCGAATCGGACCGGGGACGGACCCGCTAGCGCCCGCCCGTCTGCCGGGTCTGTTGCGTCATTCGCATCCGTTGGGCCTGTTGCGCCTGGAGCATTTGTTGGGCGGTTTGCGCCTGCGCCATCTGCTGCATCTGATACGCCTGTTGCATCTGCTTCGCCCGTTCGTCCGCCTCCCGTCGGGCCCGTTGCTTCCGCTTCATCCGCCGCGTGTACAGGAGGGAACCGATGAACGCTAGGCCGAGGACGAACAACCCGCCGGCCTGCGCGGGTGGGTCCCCCTGGTAGAAAAGGCCGAGGAACAGCAGGACCAGGACCCAGAAGACGATGTACCCGACGATCCGGCGTTTCGCGAAATCGAAGAACCGGCCCATCGGCCGCCTTGTTGCCGACGGAGGGCAAGAAGCCATCGGCTCCAGTCGCAGGACTGCGACTATCAAAAGGTACTTCGCGGGCGAAGACGTTCCAAGGTCGATGTCCGCAGCGGACGAGTACAATCGCATCTGGGACATGCTCGCGCAGACGCACCGCCAGACCCATGGGGACAACCACGTGCCCGTCCGGGACTTCAACTGCTGTGGGGAATACGCGGTGATGATGGCGATCCGTGCCGCCTCGACCCTCAAGCCAGACTATCCGCCGTATCTCCTCCGCCAGATGGCGGCGATGCCTGAACTCGACCTCGACTTCTACGTGAAGAACATCCTCTCGACGGACGGCGAGCCAGAGCCCGCGGATCCGGAGCCGCTGCGCGAGTACCGTGCGGCGCGACGATATCACATCCTGTGGACGGAACTCAAGGAAGCGGCAGCCCGCATTTCCGATCTCGAGCAAGCGCTCAAGGGGGCGGAGGACCGGATCGCCGAACTCCAGGGAGAACTCCGCAAGGCGCGGGTACCGGAGTAGGCGGCCTCGGGAAAGGCTTAATCACGGACTCCGGGCTTCCTGACCCGATGGACTACCGCGCGCTCGGGCTGAAGGTCGGACTCGAGATCCACCAGCAGCTCGCGACGCGCAAGCTGTTCTGCGAATGCGCCTCCGGACTCGTCGATTTGCAGGGAGGGATGCGATTCCGCCGCCGGCTCCGGCCCACCCAATCCGAACTGGGGGAGGTGGACGCGGCCGCGATCGAGGAGGCGAAACGCCACCTGGTGTTCGTCTACGAGGCCACCCCGAACTCGTGTCTCGTCGAGGCCGACGAGGAGCCACCTCACCCGCCAAATCCTGAGGCGCTCGACATCGCCCTCGAGATCGCCCTCCTGTTGAACGCCAAGCCCGTGAACGAGGTCCATTTCATGCGGAAGCTCGTGATCGACGGCTCGAACACGGCCGGGTTTCAGAGATCGGCGCTCCTCGCGCTCGACGGCTATCTGGACATCTCGGGAAAGCGGATCGGTGTCCCGACAATCCTCCTCGAAGAGGATGCCGCGAGGAAGCTCGGCGAGTCCGAGGGCGAGGTCGTGTACCGGCTCGACCGGCTCGGCATCCCGCTCGTCGAACTCGCGACGACGCCGAACATCGAGACCCCGGAGGAAGCCCGAGACGTCGCCTTGGCGTTCGGTTCCCTCCTGCGCGCGACACGAAAGGTGCTCCGGGGGATCGGGACGATCCGTGAGGACGTGAACGTCTCCATCGCGGGAGGCGCGCGCATCGAGATCAAGGGCGTCCAAGAACTCCGCCTTATCGCTACGTTTGTCGAGAAGGAGGTCGAGAGGCAGCGGATGCTACTCGAGGTCGCAGTGGAACTCCGCCGGAGAGGCATCCGTTCCGTCCCTTCCGCGATCCAGGACCTCACACCGACGTTCCGGCACACACAGTCGAAGGTCGTCGCCTCAGCCTTGAAGAAAGGAGGGGTCGTCCTCGGATGGACGCTCCCTGGATTTGCAGACCTCCTGAAGGGGAAACTGGGACCCGAACTCACGGCGCATGCGCGCATCGCGGGTGTGGCGGGCATCTTTCATTCCGATGAGTTGCCAGGGTATGGGATCACACCGTCCGAGGTGGATGCGGTGCGGAATGCACTGCGGACGGGTCTGGGGGATGCGTTCGTCCTCATCGCGGAGGACGACGGAAAGGCCCGAGCCGCAATCGAGGAAATGGTTCCCCGCGCGACCGCGTCGATCGAAGGCGTCCCGCCGGAAACCCGGGAACCGAGACCCGACGGAACAACGGTCTACAGTCGACCGCTCCCCGGAAAGGCGCGGATGTATCCAGAGACGGATGTGCCACCGATCCGAGTGACCACCGAGCGACTTGAACATATACGACAGCGGCTCCCTGAGCGGCCGAATGAGGGTATCCCGAGGATTGTGTCGGAATACGGAATTGACAGGCAACGTGCAGAGCAACTCTTTAGAGAAGGACGTGTCGATACCTTCGAGAAAATTGCACGCGAGTTCCACGATGCCGGCACCGCTGCCACGGCTCTGACCTATGTAGCGAATGAAATTGGCAGAGCGGGCTATGACGTCGACAAGATCCCCGAGGATCACTGGCGAGAACTATTTTCACTTCTGAAGGCGGGTCGGTTCTCGAAAGAAGCTATTCCGGAAATTACGAAGGTCATGGTGCGCGACAATGCGAGAGCTTCAGACGCGATCAGCGTTCTCAAGATGACCGGATTGGACTCCAAAGAACTGATAAGGATCGTGGACGAAATCCTGGATTCTTCGGCGAATCTCGTCCAGTCTCGCGGACTAGGCGCGGAGAAAACTCTCATGGGGCGGGTCATGGAGCGGGTCCGCGGTCAGGCAGATGGGAAGCTCGTCAGCGATGTCCTCCATGCGCGGCTCGCCGCCCGCCTCGGGCCGAAAGAGAAGCGAGGAAAAAAAGGAAAAGGGTGAATCGGTCCACAACGAGATCAGAAAGCGCGCGTCAATTAGCGCTTGCCTTTCTTGGCTTTCTTCGTGGTCTTGCTCTTCTTCGATGCCATGGTGGGGTCTAACTCCTCCTGGGGGCAGGCCCCGTTTAACGTTACATCGTTCGTGGTTCACGGCTTAAACATGCGCCCGGTAATCCGCGAAACCGACGCTGATGCGGTGCCCGCGAGCATTCGAGAGGATTGCGCCAAGTGAACTGACCGTGGACTTCGCCGTCAGGTTATCGACGGTGCGCGGATCGGCCGCCCGCGTTGCTCCGAGCACCCGACTTCGCACACGCGTTCCGCACGTCCGACGCGCTCGACAACCTCTCGTCTCCCTTGGGAGGTCAGTCTCCCGATGCCGCTAACAAATACCTATATAGCGAGAGATTTCATTCGGCGCAGGAGAGAAGGGACTTGGCCATGGCCGCGAAGAAGGCCAAGGGGGATGATTGGTTCTCCTCCCTGGATGCGGAGCTCGACAAGAAGACCAAGGAGATCATCGACGACGTCGGGGAGCAGAACGTCGCCCGGCTCGAACTCAACAAGACCCTGATCGAGGACTTCTGGAAGGTCTGGAAGCGCTTCAACAAGATCAACGTGCACTTCGCGATGGAGCCGTCGTACACGAACTGGGCCGTGTTCCCGGACACCTTCCCTGACGGCGACTGGCGTTGGCGGCCCGGCTTCAACCCCGCCGCCGTGCAGTCGGTGCAGCTCCTCGACCGATCGATGGACCAGGGCCGGATCGGGGACGCGCTCAAGGTGAACTACGTCGAGGCGGACCGGAAGGCCCACCTGCGCGTGACGTTCGAGTACTGCGAGGGCGAGCACTACTACAAGTACAGCGGGTGGAAGCGGATCTGGACGATCCATACGCTCTACGATCAGCCGCTCGACCGCGTGAATGTGGACGACCTGCACCGGATCTTCGCGGACCTCGTGCGCGTGTGGTACGAAAGTCACCTGCGGCGGAACCGCGAGGTCCTGATCAAGTACCTGAAGCAGACGTACGAGAAAGTCGAGACGTTCAATCAGTGATTCGGACGACGAGAAAAGTATCGCGGCTGATATCTGGCCGAGAGCCTATATTACGGGGCCCCGGGAATTTTCGCCGTCGTGGACGACCTCCTGTCCGGCGCGTTCTTGGTTCTCCTCGTCGGCGGCGTCGTCTTCGCGTGGGTCGATTGGCGCCTCCGGGCCCGGAAGCTCCCGAAGCTCCTCGGACCGAGCTGGGATTGCCCGCACTGCGGCGTCACGAACGAGGCCGAGTTGACGGTCTGCTGGTCCTGCGGGGCCGCCGTGACGCGCCTCAGCCTCCGGCCCGGCACTGCCCCCGCCTCGGACACCTGGCAGTGCCGTCAGTGCCGCGCGTGGAACAGCACCT
>DASPXQ010000201.1:0-11054 GCA_035637195.1 Thermoplasmata archaeon
CGGATTGGGATGCACGCGGATGGGCCGAAATCGTCGATGAGCTCGACACGCGGCAGCTCGTCGAGATGTTCGATCGGGCCGGCGTTGCGGCGAGCCCCAAGGACCCGCTCGCGCTCTCGAGGGAGCTGGAGCGGGAGGCGATGTCCCATGTGAACGCGCGCTATCCGGACGCGCGTCCCGCCATCGAGCGGCTCACCTCGGCAGGACACAAGGTCTATGTCGCCACCGGAGGCGGCGATACGAACGAGGCGGCCCTCCGGGGGGCCGGCCTCTGGGACCTCATCGACGGGATCTTCACGGGGCACACGCAGGACGCGCCGAAGAGCCGGCCCCGGTACTGGGCGGGCATCCCGGAGCGACTCGGAGCGGCGCCACGGGATTGCGTCGTCTTGGACGATCGTCTGGACTATCTCGAGGCCGCGGCGTCCGTCGGCATCTTCGCGCTGTTGCTCGACCGGAAAGGGGCGCACCGGCCGGAGGCGATGCCGCCGTACGTCCAGGCGACGTTGCGGAACCTCGCCGGCCTGCCGCACTGGATCGAGGCCCATGTCGCCGCACAGGCCGCAGGGGCCCGATGAGCGAATCGGAATCCGCTCTCGGTTCGCGAACCATTGTCGCGGCATACCTCTACTTAGAGGTATGTTCGACGCCACAGTTGGGGCGGCCTACGGCCTCAGGCGTTCCAGCTTCACGTACCGCACGACTTCGCCGACCTCGCCGAAGAGGATCTGCTTCTTCACGCCATGGGCGAGCCGGACCGCCCGGCTGATCTCCGGCCAAGCGCCGCGGTGGCCCCTCGGGACGACGTGGACGAGGTACTTCGCGTGGTGCGTCTCCGGATCGCCCTCGTACGCGCGGAAGTGGGATCCGTACTTGAAGCCCGTCTTCGAGATCACCCCGCGCGCGATGAGGTCCTCGTAGGCCCGGAGGCGCAACTCGAAATCCGGCTGCACCGCCTGCGCCTCCCTGACGAGGCGCGCGAGGCGGATCGGCCGGTCCGTCTCGCCGTTCCTCACCTCGACGAAACCTTCCTTCGCCAGGTACGCGGTCTCCAGGAGGCTCAGCTGAAGTCGCCGTCCGATCATCTTCCCGAAGAAACCCGCGGCGTGCAGGGCCTCCGCCTCGCCCTCGTCGATGACGACCGCGCGGTCTCCGAGGAAGTGCACGACGATCCGCCCCTTCGGCCGCTCGCTCGGCCGGTGCCCCCGCGGATGCGCCTCCCGCACGCTGTAATACGTCACGTCGCTCTCCTCGTCGACGAGGCCGAGCAGGAGCGTCTTCCGGACGCCCGCCGCTTCCTCCGCGCGTTCGAGGAGCTCCGCGAGATCGAACACCGCCCGTTCGCTCAGGGCTCGCACCCAGTAGCGGCTCGGCGTCTTGCGGGGAGCGCCGCCGCGCGGATACACCTGAAAGTCGACCGGCCCCCCGCGGGCCTCGACCACGTACCCTCGCTGCCGCAAGTCGCGGTAGACGAGGTACCGGATCTCGAACGAATCGATCGCCGCGCTCGCGGCGCGGAACAGCTCCCGGGCGGTCACCGCGCGGCCTTTCCTGCGGACGGCGAGACGGTCCGCCTCGACGAGGTAGATCGCCTCGAGGAGATCGAGTTCGAGGCCTCCGCCGGGGCGCGGGCGGCCGAAGAACCCGCGATTGTGGAGCGCGCTGCCTTCGGCCGAATCCTCGACCACGACGCGGTCCGCAATCAGTTCCCCCGCCATCCGAGACCGGCGAACGGCCGGCGCGCGATAAAGGGTTCGGAGCGGATGGCGACCCGAAGCGCGTCGGGAGGGCCGTTCCGCGGCGTTTATATAGAAGCATACACGATGAAAGGGGAGATGAAACGGGACCGGCTCCTGGAGGAAACGCGAGGGGCGCTCGCGAAGACGGGCTTCTTCCTCTCCCGCCCGCACGGCGAGCGCGGGCTCTCGTTCGACCTGGTGGCCCGTCGCGACGACACGCTCCTGATCGTGAAGGTGCTCCAGAACGTCGACGCGCTCGCCCGGGAAACGGCGCGCGAGCTGAAGGTCATCGCCCGGACGCTGGAGGGTTCGCCGCTCGTAGTCGGAGAGCGGACGGGGACCGGCGCATTGGAGGACGGCGTCATCTACAACCGCTTCGGCGTCCCGATCCTCTCGCGGCCCACGCTCCTGGAGTTCCTGGAGGAAGGCGTGCCGCCGTTCCTCTATTCCGCGCCCGGCGGCCTCTACGTGCGACTCGACTCGAGCGCGCTCCGACGGCTGCGGGAGGACCGCCAGGTCTCCCTCGGGACGCTCGCGGACATCGCGGGCGTCTCGCGCCGCACGATCCAGATGTACCTCGAGGGGATGTCCGCGACGATGGACGTCGCGTTGCGCCTGGAGGAATTCCTCAACGAGCCGCTCGTCCTCCCGGTCGACCCGTTCTGGTTCCTCGACGAGCCGACGGCGGGCACTCCGTCGCCTCGGCTCGAGGGCTTCGAGCGGGAGCTGTTCCAGCGGCTCGAACGACTCGGCTTCGCGGTCTTGCCGACGGTCAAGAGCCCGTTCGATGCGCTTTCCAGCCGCCAGGAGACGACCCTGCTGACGGGCGTCGCGGACGCGGATCGCGAACTCGACCGGAAGGCGGAGGTCGTGTCGAACATCAGCCGCGTGGTCGAGAAGGACTCCGTGATGTTCGTCGTGCGCCGGTCCGTCCGCATGAGCATCCGCGGAGTGCCGCTGATCGCCCGGGAGGAGCTTCGCCGGATGCGCGACTCCGACGACGTCGAGGAGATGATCTCCGAGAGGAAAGGCTGATGGAGGAGGTCCGCCTCGGGGCGACGTTCGTCCGCATCCTGCCCGCCGTCCGCGGCCTGAGTTCGGAAGCCGCCGCCGTGCACGATGCGATCGAGTCGATGCAGCCCTCCGCCGTCGGGCTGAGCATCGGGGCCGAGGAACTCCAGACGCTCCGCACCTACGATGGCGGACCGCTCGGGCCGGAGAACTTCGAGGAGGAGATCTACGTCGCCGGGCTGTCGGCATGGGAGCCGCCCATCAAGCCGCCACCCTGCTTTTCCGAGGCGATCCGTACGGCCGACGCCCGCCAGATTCGCGTGGAGGCGCTCGACATGGACGACGTCACGTACACGGAGAACTACGTCGACTGCGTCTCGGCGCTCGAGGTCGTCTTCCAGGGCCGGCTCGAGCGCAAGCTCCTGAAGAAACAGTTCCAGGCGACGAGCCCACGCGACTTCGTGCTCGAGTGGGATGCGGAGGTGAACGGCTCGCCGGGCTTCGCGCGCCTCCAGGCGCGGCGAGAGGCGTTCATCGCCTCGCGGCTCCGGGAGATCGCCGGATCCGCGGCCTCCGTCCTCGCGGTGATCGAGGTGGAGCGGGTCAACGGGGTGCTCGCGGCGCTGCGCGGCTAGCGGCCGACGTACTGCGACTTGCTCGCGTCGCCGAGATCGATCGAGTAGACGTTCACGCCGATCGACGCGAGGTTGATCGCGGCGGTCCACCCGGCAGCGTTGTTCGTGTTCGACCAGTACCAGACGTCGGTCGACGTGCCCACGACGATGTCGTCCGGTCCGTCGCCGTTCACGTCCCCGGCGCCCAACGTGGTGATCGCGTTCGCGGGCGTGTATACCGGGAGCGCGCTGATGATCACGCTGCCCGTCGTCCCGAACCCGGTGAGGATCCGGATCGTCGTGCCGAAGGCGATCGCGACCTCGAGGCCCGTCTGGGTCGTCGAGAAATTCCCCATCTTCACGCCGACGATCGGCGAGGGCGCGGTGTAGAACGCTCCCGATGGCGTCTGGAGCCCGCCGGATCCGCCGAGGTACTTGAACACGTTGTTGTTCGCCGTGCCGACCATGAGATCGCCGAATCCGTCCGCGTTCCGGTCATCCGCATCGATTGCATTCACGGTGCTCGCATCGCCGGGATTCGATAGGCTGACGCCCGTGGTCCCGGAGGGAGTGGAGGCGCGGATGTACATCTGATCGGCGTAGAGCGTGTCGAGGTTCGTGTTCCCGACCGTGTGGTCCAGGTCCAGGACGCGGATCCACACCTGCTTGCCGGCGACGGACGACGGCAGGATGAACGAGTACGCCTGGTCCGAGGTCGCATTCACCCAGAACACGGTCGTGTACGTCCCGGTGATCGGATCGTTGCCCACGACGTTGCTCGCGAACGCGACCGCGAAGTTGTCGCCTTCCGAGTTCGTGCTGTGGCGGCCCTCGAAGTTGAGCGTGAACGTCGTCCCCGGTCTATTCGGGACTTGTGTGATCCGCCAGTACTGTTCGAGCTCGCTCGCCAGGCCGCCCGTGGACGACCACGTCAGGCCGACGTTGTCGAAGCCGCCCGTCGTCGTGGAGCCGCTGCCTGCATTCTGCGTGCGCATGGCGATCTTGAGGAAGTACGTCCCGGGCGCGGGGACTTTGGCGCTCACGTCGATCGCACTGACCGTCGCCCAGTTCGTCGTGCCGGTCTGGGATGTCGACGACCACACCTGCTGCCCGAGCGTCGGGGCGCCGCTCGTCGTGTCGACGAACGCGTACAAGACGACGTTGCCGCCGGCCGTCGCCCCGAAGGCGACGACCTTCCAGTCGAGGTTCAGCTGGGCGGTGAAGGGCGGCGAACCGCTCGCGGTGAAGGCCTGGTAGAAGTATCCGGAGACGACCTGACTGTTCACCCAGTTGGTCGAGATGGACGCGTATCCCCCGGGGTTGCCGCCGCTCGCGGCCCACGCGCCGCTCGCGGACGTGCCGGGGTCCGCCCAGTCCGCGTACGTCCATCCGCTCAGGTCGGAAGCGAACGCCCCGTTCGTCGTGGCGCCCGACTGCACCGGCTCCGTGAACGTGTACTCGCGGACCTGTTCGTAGCTGTCGTCCGAGACGAAGGTGTTCAGGTAGCTGCCCGAGGTGACGTTCCCTTTCTTCGTCACCTCGCCCTCCGCGAACCAGTCGTCCGTGATCCCGGCGTTCTGGAACTTCCCGAGCTTGTCGAGGTTCGGGTACCAGGTGAGTCGACCGGAGCCTCCGGCGACCGCGATGTCGTTCCCTCCGTCGCCGTTGAAGTCGCCGATCGCGACCGCGGAAATCGATTGCGTGCGGGAGTTGTCCACCGCGATCTTCGTCGCGACCCCGCCTTGCCAGCTGCCGTCGTTCTTGTAGTACCACACCGCGCCGTTCGAGGCTCCGCAGACGACCTCCGGGGCTCCGTCTCCCGTGACGTCGCCGACGGCGAGCGCATTGCAGAAGATGCCGGCGAGGTTCTCCAGGACGAACCGCGTGAAGATGACGTTGCCCTGGGAATCCAGATCCCTGCGGTGCAGGACAATCTGGCCGTTGCTGTTGTCGACGAAGATGCTGCTGACGGTGTCCAGGTCCCCGTCGCGGTCGAAGTCGATGTAGACGATCGATATCGTGTGATACGACGTCTTGCAGGTTCCGGAGAGGCCGCAATACTCGATCCGGTCGACCCGCCACCGGTCCAGGCCGTTGAGGTTCTCGTAGTAGTACGAGTAATCCTTCGTCCCCCACGCGTTGTTCGTCGCCGAATCGGTGCCCGCGACCACGTCGAGCTTGTACAGGGGGGCGACGACGACGAGCTGGGTCGCGATGTTCGCGTACGACTCGTCCGAGTCCCGGATGCTCGAGATCGTGAGGGCGTAGTTCTGCGTCCCTTCGACCCACGGGTCCTGGGTCGCGCGGGTGAAATTGATCGCGAAGCGGTACACCCGCTGCACGCCGTTGATCGTGACCGCTGTCCCGGAGCACGGCGGGCTCACCGGGCAGATCGGGATGTTCGTGTCGTGGCCGTTCACGGGCGCGCGCATCAGCTGGGTGCCGCCCGCGTAGTCCTTGATGATGACGTTTCCGAAGACCACGTTCGTGACGGTCGCATCCGTCGTGAACATCTTCATCTGGACGTACGCCACGTCCGTCGAGTTGAAACGGGTCGTCGCTTTCGTGAACGCGGCGTCCTTGAATGTCTGGACCTGCGGGAAGTCCCGCATGTATCCGCCCTCGTCCGTGATCTGAATCGAGTCCGTCGTGTTGAAGCGGACCGCGCTCGCCGAGAACAGGAGGATGTCGAGCGTGTACTTCGCGAAGAAATATTGGGGCGGGTGGGTGGGGACCTTGTAGTAGTTCGTCCCGACGACCGGGTCGGTGGGCGCGTTCAGTTTGAATCGGAACGAGTAGATGTAGTATCCGTTGATGAACTCGAGGAACGTGAACGCCTGCGTCGACGACGGCGTGCTCGCAGCAGTCGCTCCCTTGTTCGTCCCGTAGACGACCGGCTGCGAGGGGTACCCGCTGAACGGGTCGTAGAGCGTGAACCGGTCCGTGTCGAACGTGTTCTCGAGGTCCAGGCTGCCGACGACGACGATGACCTCCTCGGATCCGCGGAACGTCCGCGTCTCCTTGGCGGTGTACTTGAACCGGTCCCATTCCGACGCGTTGAAGATGTTGTAGCCTTGCCGGCCGTTCCAGCGGAGGTTCGCGGGACGGCCCGTGCCGTTGGTCCCGCCACCTCCCCCGCTTCCGGGCGGGCCCGGGATGACGTCGAGGACGATGCGCGACTGCGTCGCGTGTCCCGCCTTGTCCGTCGCGTTGAACAGGACGATCGAACCGGCCCAGTCGAGGTTCGGATACGGAGGCTTCATGCAGGAGATGCCTCCGAGGGTGAAGACGCCGTCACCCGAGACCTTGTCCGGGAACAGGCCGTCGTCCCGCATCGCCTGGGCCTTCGAACACGGGTCGGGCGTGCCGTACCACGCGGTGATCGTCGCGTACACCGACTTGGCGTTCAGGTCGTTATCCGGATCCGCGACCTTCGCGAAGAGGTAGACGCCGAGCCCCGACTGAACGGGGTCGATCGCGTCCGTCGAGTAGAGGCCGTCCGCCCACTTGTCCACGAAGACCGGCGGGCGCGTCCCGACGGGGGCGTTGACCTGGGACGACCAGAGGATGACGCTCTTCAGGGTGTCGACGATCGTGACCGTGACGACGTCCGTCGATCGGAGCGTCGTGTTCTTGTACGCCCAGCGCTCGCCGACGCTCCACACACTGTCCTTCCCGTCGACGAGGCCGCTCGGACTCCCGAGGAGCTTGTTGTAGAGGTGCAACCGCACGATGTCCGTCTTCGGGGGATTCGACCCCCGCTGCGACGTGATGTAGAGGATCGTCGGAATCGGCTGCAACGCCTCGCCGCCTTGGTGGGTGAGGGTGATGTTGACGCCGACCTCCGTCGACCCGACGTAGATCGGCACCATCTGCGACTGCAAGTCGAGGCGGGTCTGCGCGACCGGCGTGGGAATGCTCGAGACCCAAATGATGATCGTCGAGAACAGCACGACCGTCATCGCGAGAATCAGGATCGTCCCGATCACTTCGGAGATCGCGGACTCGTCTTCGCGAACGACGGTTTTCAAGGCGTGGCCTCCCGGTGGGCAGGGAGAATACGTTGCACAGCCGGGACGACGCTATATAAATTGTTCGCGGTAGTTACCATCCATCGAAAGCGTGATTCTCAGGGGCCGCACACTTAAGTAAACGGGACCGCATCGGAACGCCGTGGAGCTCACCGCGGCGGAGCGCGTCCTCCTCCACCTCCACGGATTCTGGAACGTTCCCGAGCCCGGACGGCACGCGACCCAGGCGGGCATCGCGGAGGGCGCCCGCGTCCTCCGAAGCCACGTCCCGCGGACGCTCCGTTCCCTGCACGACGAAGGGCTGATCGACTCGCGAGAGACGCGACTCCGCGGGCAGACGCGCAAGATCCGGGTGTACGCGCTCACGGAAGCGGGCGTGCGCCGCGCGCGGCAACTCCTGACGGATGTCGACGGCACGCGCGTCGAGGTCGACGGCCGTGCGACGACGCTCGGCGACGCGCGGAAGGCTTTCGGCCTGACGCCGCTCGCCGCGCTCGGCACCGTCGACGCACGCGGCCGCCTGACCCCGAGCGTG
Organism: Thermoplasmata archaeon; assembly: GCA_035637195.1. Classification (GTDB taxonomy): domain Archaea; phylum Thermoplasmatota; class Thermoplasmata; order RBG-16-68-12; family RBG-16-68-12; genus RBG-16-68-12. The sequence continues at coordinate 7,931 of DASPXQ010000201.1, forward strand.
GCGGAGCTAGAGCGACCGTTGCTCCTCGGGCGGGACGAGGACCTCGCGGCCCTCCGCCGCTGGCTCGCCGGGAGCGCGCCCGTCGCCGTCGTCTACGGCTCCCGGGGGATGGGAAAGACGGCGCTCGGATGGGTGTTCGCCGAGGCCGTGCCGAAATCCGTGTGGGTCGTCATCGAGGACGGCGCGCGGCTCGAAGATTTTGCGGAGTCCCTCGTGTCGGCCACGGGGGTGCCGGTCGAAGCGCCGGACGATCCGGGGGACGTCGCACGGGCCCTTGGCCGCCCCTTCGCGGGCGGGACGAAGCTCCTCATCGTCGACGGGTACGGCGACGTGGCGGAGCCGATCGTTGAGGCGTTCGTCGGCTTCCTGAACGAGGCGGCCGGGACGAAGGCGAAGGTGCTCCTGCTCGCCCAGGAATCCACTCCCGCGTACTGCCGATTCTATGCGAAGAAGGACGTAGACCGAGGGACGGTGGTGGAACGCCACCTTCGCGGCCTCGACCTCGGGGACTGCCGCACGATCCTCGGGAATCCGGCGATCGAGGACGACTCGCTGCGGCGCGTCTTCCTCCTGACGAAAGGATGTCCGCTCTTCCTCCGCGCGATCCGCGAAGGCGACGAGGCGACGTTGCGGGCGAACAGCCGCTTCACGAAGGCGGAAATCCGCCTGCTGCTCTATTCCGGCGGGTCCGCGGCCTGAAGCGGCCCGAGCTGATCGATCGAGTCCATCATCCGGTCCGAATAGCCCTTCGTCCCCGCCTTCTTGCGGAGCGCGAACAGGATCTGGATCAATTCGCCGTCGTCCCCGCGCACCGCGATCGCCTGCGCGTTGCATTCGACCGTGACGCCGTCATGGGCCCGGAGCCGGAGATCCTTCGGCGCCAGGGCCGGACCGCTCTTTTCCCGGGTCCAAGCGACGCTCGCCTCGGCCTCGGAGATGTCGAAGACATCGTGCATCCGACGACCGCGGACCTCGGACGATTGCCAACCGAGGAGCGCCTCTGCGCCGCGATCCAGGTACAGGACGCGGAGGTCGCGGTCCACGACGACGAGGCCATCCGCAAGCGCGGTCACGAGCGCCTCGAGCCGGCGTCGCTCGAGGTCGAGCTGGACGGCGAGTTTCGCCCCGTCGAGGGCGATCGCCACCTGGGCGGCGACGCCTTGGACGATGTTAATCTCTTTCGAGGTGAAGAGGTGCGGCGCGCGGGTGTCATCGAGCCAGAGGACCCCCAGGAATCGGCCGCGGGCCGCCAGCGGCACCACGAGCGCCGATCGGAGGCCGAGGCGCTTCTGGAGGAGCGGGGGCAGACCGGCTTCCGGCTCGCGGGACGGCGGCTTCACGAGCGCCGGGAGGCGCAGCGAAATCAGTCGCTGAGCGAGCCGCGGGATCTCCGCCTCCTCGATGGTGAGCCCGTCGAAGGGAGTCGACCGCCCGCCCGGCGCGAAGGACGTGATCGTGCGGAACTCCCGGGCCGACGGATCGTAGCTCAGGATCGCGCACCGGTCCACCCGGACGAGGCCGGGCATCACGCGCACGATCGAGGCGAGCAACTCGTCCGTGTCCGTCAGCCCGCCGACCATCTCCGCGACCCCGATCAGCGCGGCGAGGATTTGCATCTCGCCAATTTCCTCCGGGTCCGGCACGCCGTGCCGATGCGGACGGACGCGATAAGAACGTTTGCGGATGGTTATCATCGGGGCGGGCGCCGCAAAAGCCCTTTAGTGCCCGCTCACGTACGGGGCGCGTGGCCTCGACCCGCACGCTGCTGGGCGTCCTCGGTTTCGCGTTCGCGGTCATCGGGATCGGCGTCGGATGGGTCGTCGAGCCGCTCGCGGGCATGGCGTTCCTCATCGTCGGCGCGTTCCTGCTGATCCTCCCCTTCACCCGGCCGCACGACGAGGAATGAACGCTTAATAGGAAGGTGCGCGTGCGTGCACCGGTGTACCGCGTCTTCCGGGTCCCGGCCGTCCACGCCCCCATAGCGGACGTCCTGTGGAAGGACGACGTCGTGAGCCGGCAGAGCGTCACGACTCGGGACGCGAAGAGCCTCGGCCTCCCCGGCGACGACCGGTACGTCGTCGTGGAGGGGAGCGAGGCGGGCATCGCGCGCGCGGTCGAGCTGCTGAAAGACGTCGCGCGGCCGCTCGAAGGCGCGGAAGCGGAGCGCGTCTACGGACGATTCCGGGCCCAGGACGAGGACGCGGCGTCCGGGATGGGACTGCTCTTCGGGCCGTGAGCTCAGACGACGACCCGAAGCTCGACGTTCGGGAGCATCGCGGACCGTGGGAGCGGGTCGAGCTCCCGCTCGAGCCAGGCGATCATCCGCGCGGTCACCGTCCTCGGGTCGGCGAAGACGACCAGGATGCCGCTCCGCATCGCCACCTCCTCGTGGAGGTCTTCGACGAACCGGAGCGCCCGCTCGACGCCGGCGTGAAGGATGAGCGGTTCGAGGCAGTCGAGCACCAGGATCCCGGGGCCTCGCTCGTCGAAGAACGTCGTGGCGGCCGTCTTCAGATCCTGGAGCCGCCGCGGGTCCGCCGTCGCCATCCCGCCGCGCAGCGTCGTGACGCGCAGGAGGTCCCCGCCGTCGGGCGCGGTGTCCACGGGCCGAGAGGTGATCCAGAGGAACGGCGTGCGGGCGTCCGCGAGGTGGTGGACGAACGGCACTACGTTCTCCGCAAGGTCCTGGGCGAGATAGCCTAGGCCCTGCATCAACGACGACGGCCCGATGACGCTCCCCCCTAATTGCACCTGCAAAAGGGCCATCTCATATGGAACCGGGGCGATTTAAAACCGGCGGTCCGCGTCGATGGACCGGGCCCTCCCGCCGTTCACGGGGCGCGCTCAGAGCGACCGAATCTTGTCGGCCACGAACGCGCGGACCTCGGGATCGTCCGGGATCGTGAGGGAGCGCTTGAACCGCTCCGTCTTGTCGGGCAGATAGTACCCTCGCGAGACCGAGATGAACTCGTTCGTCCCTTCGGACGTCTTCGCGCGCTTCCGCGCGATCTCGAGGAAATTGTTGCGCCCGAAGTTGACCTTCTCGGCCTTGATCGTCTCGAACTCCACGTCCACGTTGCGCCGGCTTCTGTCTTCGTACTCCATTCCGACTCCTCCGACCTCG
>DASPXQ010000202.1:0-2497 GCA_035637195.1 Thermoplasmata archaeon
TCCGTTCGACTTGTGGGCCGACCCAGTGTTTTCATGAGGTACACTCGCTTCGAGAGAGCCCGCATCATCGGCGCTCGAGCCCTGCAAATTTCGATGGGAGCGCCCTCGTTGATGGCCGCGGATTCGGCGGGCGACCCCCTCGAGATCGCGTTCTCCGAGTTCGCCTCCGGGACCGCGCCCCTGAACGTTCAGAGGTTCCGCGATGCCTTCGATTGAAGGCGCGACGATTCGAAAGATCCTGGACAGCCGCGGCAATCCGACGGTCGAGGTCGACGTCCGCGCTGGGAAGGCTTTCGGGCGTGCCGCGGCCGCGAGTGGGGCGAGCACCGGGACCCACGAGCCGCCGGCGTTCTCGAAAGGGGGCGTGGACGAGGCGCTCCGCACCTTCCGCTCGGCGGTGGCACCCCGGCTTCTCGGTCGTGACATCGCGAATCAGGTCGGGATCGACGCGACGTTGCGCGACCTCGACGGGACGTCGAACTTCAGCCGGATAGGAGCGAACGTCGCCACCGCGGCCTCGATTGCGACGGCGAGGGCGGCGGCGATGGCTGCCGGTCGCCCGCTGTATCGATACTTGGGGGTGAGCGGCCAGGTGACGATGCCTCTGCCGTTCGGAAACGTGATCGGCGGGGGCCGCCACGCGATCGGCGGGACGACGATCCAGGAGTACCTCGTCGTGTCTCAGGGTCCGACCGCTCTCGACAATGTGCTGGGGAACGCACGGGCGCATCGGGCGGTCCGCGAGGCGCTGGAGAAGCGCATTCCGGACGAGCCGCTCGGACGAGGCGACGAGGGTGCCTGGATTGCGAAACTCGCGGATGAGGATGCCCTCGGGCTCGTATCGGATGCGTGTCGAGCCGTAGCGCGAGACGTCGGATTCCCCGTCCAGCCGGCGCTCGATCTCGCCGCCTCCGAGTTCTATCGCGGCGGTAAGTACCACTATCGCGACCGCGTCCTCTCGCACGACGAACAGGTCGACTTCGTCGAACGCCTCGTCCGGGAGTACGGACTGTTCAGCGTCGAAGATCCGTTCGACGAAGAGGATTTCGCCGCCTTCGCGGAGCTGACGAAACGCGTCGGGCCGAAGTGCAAGGTGATCGGCGACGACATCTTCGTCACGAATGTCAAGAGGCTCCAGCAAGGGATCGATGCGCACGCGGGCAACGCTATCCTTATTAAGCCGAACCAAATTGGGACGCTCTCCGACACGAAGGCCGCGATCGACCTGGCACATCGGTCCGGGTACGCGACCGTCATGTCGCACCGCAGCGGCGAGACGACGGACGACGCGATCGCGCACCTCGCCGTCGCTTGGAGCTGCCTCGGGATCAAGGCCGGGGCGGTCGGCGGAGAACGGATCGCGAAGCTCAACGAACTCATCCGAATCGAGGAAGGACTCCAGGAAGGTACGTGATGCAGGAAGAGGAACAGACGGGCGTCCAAGGACTGCTCGTCCCCGAGGACGTCTACCTGACGTCCGGCGTCCACATCGGGACGCAGCAGAAAAGCGCGGACATGAAGCCGTTCATCTACAAGGTACGGATCGACGGCCTGTACGTCCTCGACATCAAGAAGACGGACACCCGCATCCGCGAGGCATCGAAGTTCCTCGCGAGGTTCAAATCCGAGAACATCCTCGTCGTCGCCGCCCGCCAGTACGGCCAGAAGCCCTCGCGGCTTTTCGCGAAGCACGTGGGCGCGAAGGTGCTCGCGGGCCGATTCGTCCCCGGGACGCTGACGAACCCGAACCTTCCGGAGTTCATTGAGCCCGAGGTCCTTCTGATCACGGACCCCGCCGCGGACCAGCAGGCCCTCCGCGAAGCGCTGAACGTCGGGATCCCGGTCGTGGCCCTGTGCGACGCGAACAACGAGACGCGGGATGTGGACCTCGTCGTGCCGACGAACAACAAGGGCCGCCGCGCGCTCGCGACCGTGTACTGGCTCCTGACGAGGGAGGTCCTTAAGGCCCGCGGCACGGTGAAGTCGGACGAAGACTTTACCTTCACGATCGATGATTACGAGGCGTCCCTCTGAACGGGGCGCCTTGCATGCGGTACCCGGCGGTGGCGGGAGCGTTCTACGAGCACTCGCGGGACGCTCTGCTCCGGCAGATTCGGGAGTGTTACACCCATCCGCTCGGACCGGGCCGCGTTCCCGAAATCAAGAAGGGAGAGCGCCGACTCCTCGGACTCGTCGTGCCTCACGCGGGATACGTGTACTCGGGCCCGGTCGCGGCGCACAGCTATGCGGCGCTCGCGGCCGACGGTTGGCCCTCGGCCTTCCTCATCCTCGGCCCGAACCACCACGGCCAAGGGGCGCCTCTCGCGATCACGAAACACGATTGGCAGACGCCGCTCGGCACCGCGTCGATCGACGTCGGGCTCTACGATGCCGTCTCGAAGCCGCCCCTCGAGGACGACATCCTCGCGCACCGCGATGAGCACAGCATCGAGGTCCAGTTGCCGTTCTTGCAGGCGCTCGCCGACCCCGTGCGCTT
>DASPXQ010000203.1:0-3069 GCA_035637195.1 Thermoplasmata archaeon
GCGACACGCGCCGCTGGTGCCTCCATCGGGCGGGCCTTCCGGATCTCGACTTCGTGATCGGCAACACGGGCTTCAGCGCGGCGACCGGACCCCTCGTGGCGAAGGTCAAGGATCGCGTCGACCGCGACCCCCGCGCGACGGACATCGTGCGGGAAATCGGTCGGATCACGCTCGACGGCCTGGCGGCATTGCAGCGGCGGGACCTCGTCGAAGCGGGACGGCTGATGGACCGGGACCACGCCCTCCTGACAGAGCTCGGCGTGGGCCATCCGATGCTCGACCGGCTCGTCGCGGCCGCTCGCCCTTCGAGCTACGGCGCGAAGCTCACCGGCGCCGGCGGGGGCGGGAGCATCGTCGCGCTGACGGACCGGCCCGAGGAGACCGCCGAGGCGATCCGGGCCGCGGGCGGCAAGGCGTTCGTCGTAGGGCCCGACTCCGTTGGAGTGACGAAGCAGCCATGACGCCCCCGAAGGCGCACAAGGTCCGCGCGACGAAAGGAGAAAGGGCCGCGGTCGCTCGAACCCTCTTGGTCGAACACGCCGCGGAACTCCTCACGATTCGCGGCCCACCTACGCCGCGCGTCCGGGAGACGGCGGCGGCTCTCGGGATCGTGGAGGACGGGGCCGTCTACGTCGAAGGGGACCGAATCGTCGATGTCGGGACCGCCTCCGAGGTCCGATCGAGGCATCCCCGCGCCGCCGTCCGGATCGACGCGACCGGGTGCGTCGTGATGCCGGGCTTCGTCGACGCGCACACCCACGCCATCTTCGCGGGATCTCGCGAACACGAGGTCGAGTGGAAGGCGCAAGGACTCAACTACGCCGAGATCGCCGCGCGTGGGGGAGGAATCCTCTCGACCGTCCGGGCGACACGCGATGCGTCAGAGGACGAACTCGTCCGGACCGGATCCGAACGGATGCGGTCGATGTTGTCGGCCGGCACGACGACGCTCGAAGTAAAGACGGGATATGGACTGCGGACGGAGGACGAGGTACGGATGCTCCGAGCCTCCGCGCGCGCCGCGTCCCTCGCGGGCGTCGACGTCGTGCCGACGTTCCTCGGGGCGCACGCGATCCCACCGGAATACGAGGGCCGTCCGGATGCCTACGCGGACCTGGTATCAGGCGCGATGCTGGAGGCTGTTCGGTCGACGGAAATCGCCGTCTTCTGTGACGTGTTCGTCGACACGGGGTTCTTCACGCCGGATCAAGCTCGACGAATCCTGGGGAAGGCGAAGGCCGTGGGCCTGCAACCAAAGGTCCACGCCGACGAGCTCGCCGAGACCGGCGGCGCCTCGCTCGCCGCGGAGATTCCCGCGGTTTCCGCAGACCACCTCGTGCACGCATCGCCGGAGGGAATCGAGGCGATGGCCCGCGCGGGCGTCATCGGGGTTCTACTCCCGGCGACGTCGCTCGCGTCTCGGCTCCCGTTCGCGGACGGACGGCGGCTCGTCGCGGCCGGGGTTCCTGTCGCGTTGGGGACGGACTTCAACCCGAACTGCTGGTGCGAGTCCTTGCAACTCGCCGCGGCGCTCGCGTGCCATCACAACGGCCTCGTTCCTGCGGAGGCGATCGTCGCGTCCACCATCAACGCGGCCCATGCGGTCGGCCGCGCGAGCGACGTCGGGAGCCTCGAACCCGGGAAGCGGGCGGACCTCTTGGTCTTGGACATCCCCTCTCATCGTCATCTGGGTTACCGTATCGGCGGAAATGTCGTCCGGACGGTCGTGAAGAGCGGTCGCGTTCGGGTCAACGCTGGTTCCCGCTAGTCCGATGCCGTCGGCCGCCGGGCGTACCTTCTTGCCGGCGCATGCCATGCGACCGCATCGGATCCCGATGATCGCTCGAACCTGGCACGGCGTGACGGACAAGTCGAAGGCCGACGACTACCTCGAATATCTCGAAGAGAGCGGAGTCAAAGAGTATCGCACGACGAAAGGCAACCGGGGCGTCTATGTCCTGCGGCGGGACGAGGGAGATCGGACGCACTTCCTACTCGTCTCCCTATGGGACTCGTTCGAGGCCATCCGACGGTTCGCGGGGCCGGATGTCGAACGCGCGGTGTATTTTCCGAAGGACAAGGAGTTCCTCCTCGATTTCGAACCGAAGGTCTCGCACTACGAGGTCCTCGTCGCCCCGGACGGGATTCGCTAGGAGCCAAAGCACGCGATTCGAATCGTTAACCTCTTAGGGTCGCGGGAATTCGCTCCCCGCTAATTCCCAAGCGTTACCCTGTATCATCGCCCGCTCGTTCCATCATGCCCGCTCTGCCAGCGGCGGGAACCTTACTCTTTTGGCCCCGGGCGCACATGTCTCATAACGATGCAACCCGAGGGGCTAGGTCCAAGGTCGCGAAGGAAGATGGAGGGCGGTGTCACCGAGTTCGTGTTCGAATGGAAACCGTACGGATCCAACGAACCACTTCACTGGCGTTCAAGGGACCGTGACCACTACGCGATTCTCGGGATTTTCCTCGTCAACGTCGCCGAGATACGCCGGGAACATCCATTCGCATACATCCTGACGAACAACGCCGCCGAATTCGATCCTCGGCTCCCTGCGTCGTCCCTCGCGAGCTTTCCTCAGGCGAAGTTGAGCTTCGACTACTTCCTTGATTCGTCTTCGCGAGTCTCATGGATCGTCGAGTTGGGAACGGGTGATCTGGTCCCCTACTACAACGAGCTGGTGGGCCTTGTACCAGCGCCTGAGTACTGGGCCTTGCTACTGTCCAGGGAGCGAGGCCTCTGCCCGTGGGTCGGCGAGATACCGTTCCAATCCGGCCGAGCCGAGGCATGGGTAGCGAAGATGCTCGAACGGTTCGATGCCTTCGTCCAAGTGCACGAAGGCCTCTTTCTTCGGGTTCTGACTAGGGACCGAATCGTGACAGATGCTCTCAGTTGAAGGAAGGTCGGGACCCGAAATCCACTAACATCTTCTGAAGTCCAAAAAGCTCTTACGGCGGTTGGGAGACCGTCGCGTTCTCCAGCCGCGATCCGGCACGGATCGTCATCGAGTCCCCGATGATGCTCGAGGCGATCCGCGCGCCGTCCTCGATGATGCAGTTCCGGGA
>DASPXQ010000204.1:0-2209 GCA_035637195.1 Thermoplasmata archaeon
CAACGTCCGACAGCTTCACGGCAACGACCGCCGCGGGGCCGGGATGGTGGATCGTCGCGGAGAACGAGGGCGCCCCGAGAACGTCGACGGGCGCGTCCAAGGGCCCGCTCGTGAACACGATCGACCTGGCCTCGTCTGGCCGTTGGTCCCCCGGGAGGCCGTGACCGGGCGGCGGCGGGCACCAATTTCCGCTCATGACGCCAACCGAAGGATCGAAGGGCACGACGAACGTCGCGGGGCGACGCGGTGGCTCCCGCGCGAGCGCGAGCTCCGACGTACACCAGAATGCAATCGGCTCGCGGTCAGGCTCGGGCCACCGATCGCTACTCATCCAGTCCCCGGACACCGACGGCGGCGGGCGCGACGGTGGGTCGAAGCGGTTCAGGAAGAAGATCGTTCGTGGACGCTGACTGCCGGCGTCGTCCTCGACCCCGGTCAGGTGCCGGCGGAACCAAGCCACCATCTCGTCCATGAAGGGGTAACGGGGACCGGGGATGCCGCGGTCCGGAAGCGAGTGCATCCACGGGCCTGCCAGGAGTTGCCATTCCACATCCAGCTTCTGCGCAAGACGCAGCATCGCCGTTCGGTAACCGTCGCGCCACCCTGCGACCAGCAGGACCGGGCACGCGATCCGGCCGTACTCCGGCGCCACCGAGCCGTTGCGCCAGTACTGGCTGTCCGTCTGTTCGGCGATCCAACGTTCGATCCATGCGGGCGTCGCCTCGATCCGCTCAAGCCATCGAGTCCGGAACCGCTCGTCGGACTCGTCACCCCGTCGCGCCGGCGGGAGTGCATTCATCGCAAGGATGCGTAACGGATAGTGCGCAAGCTCGAGCGCACAGGCGGCGCCGCCCGAGAAGTGCATGTCGTCCGTGTATCGGTCATCCGTGGCATACACGGCCGCGATCGCCTTGAGGCTCGGTGGGCGATGCGTCGCAAGCTGCAGAGCAGTAAAGCCGCCGTACGACTTTCCCCAGGACCCAACGCTCCCTGTGCACCAAGGCTGCTGAGAAATCCACTTGACCGCCGTGACGCCGTCGAGCTGCTCCTGCTCCGTGTACTCGTCCAGCGCGATCCCCTCCGAGTTGCCGGTGCCGCGGACGTCCAGTCGGATGTATGCGAAGCCCTCCGAGGTGAAGCGGATGCCAAAGCCGCGGTCGTCGGCCGCCCGGAGGTCATCCTTTCGGTACGGGATGTGCTCCAAGATCGCCGGTACCGAGTCGACATCGGGGGGGAGATAGACGTCGCACGACAGGCGGACGCCGTCGTCAGCGGTGATGCCAACGTCTCGATGAAGACGGACGTCGGCTCGCGTAAGGGCGATCGCGTCCGCCGCCGCGAACTTCGTTGATCCCGACGGATCCATCGCCGGACGAGTGTATCGATCCGCAGCGGTGGTCCGGTTAGGGGGCAAGGCCACCCGCGGGACGCCACCAACAGACGCCCCGCGGCGAAGGTCCTTCGCTGAGCTGCTGATCGACTGCGAGGAGGACCGAACACTCCGAGCGGTGCTCGCCGGGATGCTGCGGGAGGCGGAACGCGAGAGGCGTCGGCGGGGGCTCGAACCGATTCAGCCAGAGAGGGTTCTGCCGAAGCATATTGATGCGATGACCCAGGAAGACCCAGGTTGGCGGCCGTCCTCCGAGGATTCCAGTAGTTATCTAATCCCGTTCTTCGGCGAGGTGAGGAGGGCCAGAGGGTGGCGTAGGAAGAGGAACGGGCTGATTGTCCTTCGGAGCAGGTTCCGCCGGCGTCCTGGTCCCGCTGTTCCTCTTCCTCTGGGCGATGAGGTTCATCGCACCCTGGGACGGCGGAGACGAGCGGTGGGTGCCCTGGGCGGTCGGCGCTGGGCGTCTACACGCTCGCGGCGATCGCGTGGATCCGTCGGCGACCGCTCGTGACGGGGTCGCCTGAGGCTCTTGCCGGCTCGTATCGGGCCAGCTTCTTCATCGGAGTGGGCATGGCCGACTCCGCGGCGCTGTTTGGCCTGGTCGGCGTGTTCATCGGTGGCAGCCTTTGGATTTATCTCCTCGGCCTAGCCTTCGGCTCGTCGGGCTGTGGACGACGGCGCCCACTCGACTGGACAACGAACGACGGCAACGCGAGATCACGGCAGCTGGATCCTCGCTATCGCTTCTGGATGCCCTCATTACCGTTCCACCGCAATAAGGACGCATGCCGGTCCGAGCGGCCCCTCCGATGTCGTTGC
>DASPXQ010000205.1:0-7155 GCA_035637195.1 Thermoplasmata archaeon
CCTGTTTGCCGGTCTCGCGATCCTCGGCGTGACCCTGGCTTGGTTCATCGGGTACTGGCACTTCTGATTGCGGACGACGCACGCGATAATCACTTCTCGACGTCGACGAGCGCGAGTCGTTCGAGGGCGAGGTCTTGGACGCGGTCCGAAGGGACAGTTTCTTGTTCGCCGGACCCCACACCGAGCGCCTCGAGGTCCTTGCCGAGGGCATCGAGGACCGAGTCATCGCGGGTCCAGCCGAACTCCGCAACCACGTCGTTCACGGAACCTGTTCCGAAGACTACGATCGCCATGCGGCCCGTCCCCCTGCGTATGCCTGCGACCCGTAGTGCGTCGGCGACCTGTCTCTGGGCCGCCAGATACCGAATTGTCTCCATGGACACGGAACGCGCCACCATGGTCCCCGCGGATTCGGCCCGCAATCCGTGCCGCACCGCACTCTCGAGGTGGTCTCGTCCGAAGACCCCACGCGCGTCTGCGAGGAGGATTTCCGACTCGTTCCTTGAGGCCCACTCGCGGGCCCGACTGATGATCGATTCGACGTCTCCGACAGTGACCCGGGCTCCCCCGATCGAGTACGTCATCCGAAGTCCCCCAGCGCCGCTTGGCCCTCGATCTCCCGGACGTCGACCGGGGCGCCGACTTGTTCTTTGATCTTCCCCGCCAACGTCGCTCCGATCGTGGGGATGCGCGAGAGGTCGTTCGGGTTCGCTTTCTGCAGATCCTTGAGGGTCTTGAATCCGCGTTGGAACAGCGCTCGACCGCGGACGCGGCCGACGCCGCGGAGCGAGATGAGCTCGAGGAGTTCCTCCTTGACGCCGTACTGCACTTGGATCGTGAGGCGGGTGAGCGCGCGGACCTTCTTCTTGTTGAAGATCCGGCCCAGCTCCGCCATCGAGTACAGGAGCCACTCCGCTTGGTCCGTCATGCGGCGGATGTCCCCGGGGCCGACCCCGAACCTCTTCGTGACTTCCTCCTCCGTCCGCTCCGTACTCCAGTCGTCAAGGAGGGAGGCCGTCTTGACCTCGGCGAGGAAGAAGTCATAGTCCTCGACCGGGAAGGTCAGATCCGCTTCCTCGATTTTCTGTTCGACCCACGCATAGTCGCCCCGACGGAGGTAGAGCTTCGGCATGTCCGGCGTCGTGCAGATGGTCCATAGGTGGAAGAAACGGTCGTCGCGGGCTTGGTGGAGCGCGTCGCGCATCTTGACGGCGCTGAGCGGATCGATGTACAGGTCGCTCGTGCGCTTTCCAAAGAACGTGGCCTTCAGGAATCCGTCGTGTCGAATGATGAAGTCCTCTTTCGCGAGGAACTCGAGAACCTCGAGGACTTTGCCCCGGATGGTATGGACGTCGCCGGTGAACGCGAAGAACGTGCGGTTGAAAAACGCGAAGAGTTCCTCTTCCGTGGCCACATGGCCCGTCGCGATGTTCGCGAGGATATGCATCCGAAGGGCGGGCTCCGACCCGAGCTTGGACTCAATCGCCTCGGGTTCGCTGAGGAAATAGTCCTGGATCAGTTCGTCGATGTCGTCTTCGTCTTTCGCGAACAGGATTGCCTCACCGTAGGGGTCGTAACGAGGTCGACCTGCCCGTCCGCACATCTGTTTGACCTCCATCACGGGGATCGGAGACAGTCCCAAGTTCACATCGAATCGGTTCAGATCCCGGATCACGACCCGTCTCGCGGGGGTGTCCACACCTTGCGCTAGGGTCGGAGTCGCCACAATGCATTTGACGCGCCCTTTCTTGAATTCCTTTTCGACCATGCTTCGCTGGTCGTTCGTGAGACCCGCATGATGGAACGCGACGCCCCCATCGATACACTTGCCAAGGCGCGCGGCCATCGAGGTGGCTTCCTCTTGTCCACGGACGAGTTGGTCCGCAAGCTTGTCTAGGTGATCAAGTTCCTTCTCACTCAGCGCCTCGCGCACGTCTCGTGCCAACGATTTGGCCAGAGCCTCTGTGGACCGCCGAGTGTTCACGAAGATGAGCGCTTGACCTCCCGAGGCCAAGACGTCGGTCACGAGGCCGGACATGTCGTCTTCCCGAACCTTGACCTCCTGGATTGTCTGGTCCGCGAAGTGGACGAGGCCGTCGAAGTAAACTCCTTGTTTGAGGGGTACGGGTCGCCATTCGCTCGTGATGTGCTCGGCTTCGAGCCAGCGTGCCAGTTCCTCGGAGTTCTTGATCGTCGCGCTGAGGGCGAGCACCTGCGCCTTCGGGTTCACCTGGCGAAGCTTCGCGAGCGTGACCTCGAGTGTCGGCCCACGATCCGCATCGTTGATGAGATGCACCTCGTCGGCGACGACCACGCTCAGTCGTTGAAGCCAGTTTGTGCGATGGCGCAGGAGAGAGTCCGCTCGCTCGGAGGTCGCTACGATGACATCTAGCTTCTCGAGGGTCGGATCGGCCGAGTCGTAATCCCCAACCGAAATCCCGACCTTGATCCCGAGGGGCTCAAAGTCTTTGAGGGCCTCGTACTTCTCCGCTGCGAGCGCGCGCAACGGGACGATGTAGAGGGCCTTCCCTCCTCGGAGAACCGACGCGAGGATTGCGAGATAGGCGACCAGGGATTTGCCGCTCGCGGTCGGGATCGCGAGGACGAGGTTCTCGCCGAGCAGTGCGGGGCCGATCGCGTCGGCTTGCGGCGGATACAGCTCCTCGATCCCCTGCTTCTTCAGGATCTCCACAATTCGGGGATCGAGACCCAAGTCCGCAACACGCATCGCTCATCCGATGCGAGGCGGTCCCAATAAAGGTTCTCGGGGGAGGCGCGAGCCAATCCGTACGACGGCGGCCCGGGCCGATCGGACGAAGCGGGCGCTCCCCCGCGGTCTAGCGTACCAGGCCTAGCTGCTTCATGAAGTCGAGTTGGTCGTAATAGATGTGGCTCTCGGAAATCTCGCCCCGTTCCACCTTGTACACGACGCACCCTCGAAGCTCGATTCGATTCCCGGTGGGGGGAACGGGTTTGTCACCCTGCTTCTTGAGCGCCGCCTGGCCGAGCCCGAGGCGAAGTGGGCCTTTGTGCGTTCCGGTGATCAGGAGTTCCATGCACACCCAATCTCCTTGTCCGAAGCCTCGCACGCGTTTCCACGAGAGGTCTGGCAAAGCTTCCGCCCAAGCCTGGAGCCGTCCTTGGACCGCTTCGCGACCCTTCAGAGGATCGGGCAGGTCGGGGACCGACATGACGATGTTGTCCACGTGAAGCCCCCACAGGTGGTCCCAGTCTCGCTCGTTGATCGCTTCAAACGCCGCTTCGACCATGCGAAGGTTCTGCTCGACCGTCATTCCCCCAAGTCCTCCCGGACGACGCATACCGTTCCTGGCGTATATAGATGGAGAAGCGGGTGGGCGTACCTCGCTCAGCGACGGCCTTGCGGGCGAATGCTGGGTCGCTCGTTCGGCCGACCAAAGTCTTTAGGGCCAGCCGATCCATCGACACGTCCGTGGAGCCGTCGGGTCCAGTCCCAGGACCTCCTCGACGGAAGCTGAACCGGAGGAAGTGGGCCGCGATCGTCGTGGCGGTCGCCATCCCCGTGGCTGCGTTCGCGGCCTGGGAGATCCTCCGCCCGCGGTCCATCGGCGAGGTCCTGTCCATGGAGCACCTGCAGGCCGGGAGCGACATTTCCCTCCAGGGGAGGATCACGGCGGTCGGCCGAGAGATTTCCAGCTACGGCCCGCGCGTCTACCTTCAACTGGACGACAACGGATTCTGCACCGGAGCGGTTCCCTGGACGTTGAACCTCGTCGCGGATCCGAACGGTTCCTACGCGGCCGGGGAATCGTACCAGACGACGCTCCACATGCAGCCGTTCACGATCAACGGCGTCCCGACCGTATGGACGCCGCAACTCGCCTGCCCCTTCCCCGCCCTCTACCGCGCAATCGGCGTCGTCTACGACGCGGTCTCCCGTGTGCGGAACATGACGCTCACGTACAACGGCACGGATGTGGGCGGGTGGAGCGGCTACGAGATTACTTCGCTCAACGGGACGCGCTACAGCCCCGATGCGCTTCCCGTCGACCTCCTCAAGGCCCTCCCGACGTCGCCCGGCGGAAGGCCGATCGATTCCGCGAAGGGGTTGACGGATGCAGCGGCGGGGTTGTACCTCGCGGCCTCCGCAACCGTGGGGGGCTCTTACCTCGTGGGATTCGTGGTGGCAGACCGAATGACGTCCCTCGCAGCGCCGGCCTCGGCGAACGGGACCTTGCGGTTCCTCGACGCCGATTCGGACGGCCTCGTGGGCTCTGGCGATCGGCTGGACGTCCGCCTGCCGCCGACCGGGTCCCCGAACGGCTGGGACACCTACTTCCTCCGGCTCGGCAATTGGTCTGCTGGAACGCCGAACATCGCCGCGGCGATCCACCTGATCCTCGTCGGGCCTTCAGGTCCGTTGGAGACAATGTCGATCGTTTTGAGCCTGTCCCCCTTCGAGGGGCGATCCGCGGCCACCGCGGACATGGGCAATCCGATTGACTGCGGACCGTTCGGCAAGGACGACCTCTTGATATGTCGGACGATATGAAATTCGCCCCGACCCAAAGCCTTTAGCGGTCCCGTCGATTCGGTGCGCCGAGATGGTCGACCTCCGGACCGAGATCGCCGGGGTGAAGCTTCGGAACCCGACGATGCTCGCGTCCGGGTTCCTCGACGAGACGGGCGGCTCGATGGCCCGCGTGTACCGGGCGGGCGCCGGGGCCGTCGTGACAAAGAGCGTCGGCCCGGAGCCCCGAGAGGGCTATCCCAACCCGACGATTGTCGAGCTCGACGCGGGCCTGCTCAATGCGGTCGGCCTGCCGAATCCAGGCATCGTCGAGTATGAGCACGAGGTGAAGCGCGCTCTCGCCGCCGACGCGGTCGTCATCGGGTCCGTCTACGGCAAGGACGCAGACGAGTACGCGAGCGTCGCGGCGAAGATGGCGACGTACGGGGTGAAGGCGATCGAGCTCAACCTGTCGTGTCCCCATGCGGAGGGCCTGGGCACGGAGATCGCCCAGCACGAAGACGCCGTGCGGGAATTCACCCGCGCCGTCAAGGACGCGGTTTCCCTCCCCGTCTTCCCGAAACTCTCCCCGAACGTCCAGGACATCGCGACCTTCGCGATGGCGGCCGAAGAAGGCGGTGCCGACGGCATCGTCGCGATCAACACGATGAAGGCGATGGCCATCACGCCGGAGCTGAAGATGCCCTCCCTGGCGAATCGCTTCGGCGGGCTCAGCGGCCCCGCGATCCGGCCGATCGGCGTGCGGGCCGTGTACGACATCTGCGAGAAGGTACACATCCCGGTCGTCGGCGTCGGCGGCATTGGGTCCGGCCGGGACGCCCTGGAGTACATCATGGCCGGCGCGAGCGCCGTCCAGGTCGGGACCGCGATTATCTCGAAGGGCCTCGGGGTCTTCGACGAGATCGCGAAGGAGATGGCCTCTCTCCTGGAGGAAGCGGGTTTCGGCTCGGTGCCCGAGGCGATCGGGGTCGCGCATGCCTAGGATCCAGGTCGTGCCCCTCCTGGAGATCGTCCGGGAAACGCCCTCCACGACGACGTACCGCTTCCGGGCGGATTTCGCCGAGCAGCCGGGCCAGTTCCTGATGGTCTGGATCCCGCGGTACGACGAGCTGCCCATGGCCTTGTCCTACCTCGGGGGCGTGAAGGGCATCACGGTCCGTGATTACGGAGACGCGACCCACGCCCTCGCGGCATACAACGCGGGGGACCGCATCGGCGTGCGCGGGCCCTACGGGAACGCGTTCCGCCTCGAGGGGGAACGGATCCTCGCGGTCGGCGGCGGCAGCGGGATGGCGTCGATGATCGCCGCGATCGAGGCGTTCGCGCAGCAGGGCGCGCGCGTCGTGACGGCCGTGGGCGCGAGGACGGCGGAGGAACTCCTGTTCGTCGATCGAGCGAACGCGAGCGGGGAGGTCCACATCGCGACGGACGACGGCTCGCGCGGGTTCGCCGGCTTCGCCCCTCCACTCGCGGAGAAGCTGATGGACCGCGAGTCGTTCGACCAGATCCTGACGTGTGGGCCCGAGCGGATGATGAAGGCCGTCGTGGACCTCGGCCGGAAGCGCGGGATCCCCGTTCAGGCGAGCCTCGAGCGGTACATGAAATGCGGGATCGGCATCTGCGATGCCTGCTCGCTGGACAGCCAGCTCGTGTGCTACGACGGCCCGATCTTCACCGCCGACCAACTCGCGGGCCTCGAGGAGTTCGGCCGCTACCGGCGCGACAAGAGCGGCCGCCGTGTCCCGGTGTGACGGCGCGACAAGGATAAACGAGGAGGCGCGATGCCCGCCCCGATGTCCGACGCCGAGCTGGACGGGGTCTCGAAGGAAGTCGTCGACTGGTACATTCGGTGGAACCCGAGCTTCGCGACCCATGCGGGCATTCACGAATACGACCACCTCGTGCCTCCGGCCACCTACGAAGCGGAGTTCGAGGAACGATCCCACGTCAAGGCGTTCCTGCGCCAGCTCGAGGGAATCGACCTCAAGACGCTGTCTCACTCGAAGCGGGTCGCTTCCAATTAAGTACATGCGGGAGATCTTCGCACACAAGACGAAGGAGTTGCGGCGGCTGCACGACGCCGCCGTCTGAAGGGAGGAGCCTCCGGGTCGATACCTTAATATCGCGACCTCCGCATCGCGCGCGTCGGACCGGGGGAGCGCATGAAAGACGTGAACGCGATCGCGAAGAAAGCCCTCGAGTACAAGGAGAAGGGCCTCTCGGAAAAAGAAATCGCGGACGAGTTGCACCTGTCCCCGGAGACGGTCACGTGGCTCCTCACGCGCGGGGTGAAGGGCGGCGAGCCGCCGAAGGACGTGAAGATCGGGTGGCGGTCCGTCGGCGTCTATGGGAACCGCATCGGCTTCATGGCCGCGGCGATGTCGGACATCGCCCTCGAGGAGATGGAGAAGCGGCAGATCGACGCGGATGCGATCCTCGGCATCGCGATTAACGGGATCCCGCTCGCCGCGCTGATCAGCGAGGAACTGGGCAAGGAACTGATTATCTACCGGCCGAGCCAGGAGCGCCACGGGAAAGGCGGCGCGTTCTCCTCGAACTACGCGTCCCCACAAGGGAAGAAAGTCGTCCTCGTCGACGACGTCGTCTCGACGGGCGACACGCTGAAGGCGGCGATCGGCGACGTC
>DASPXQ010000206.1:0-2935 GCA_035637195.1 Thermoplasmata archaeon
ATCACGGTCATCGGAGCGCTGGTGTACTCGATGTTCCTCATTGGCCAGCGCGTCCTCAACGAGGCCGCGTACATCCGCATCGACCACAAGCTGAACGAATTGTATCACGCGAGCCCGCTCTCGCCGGAAGCCTACTTCGTCGGAATCGCGGGCGGGATGCTCGTGGCCTACCTACCGCCGAGCTTGGTCCTCGTCGCGGTCCTCGAGATCCTCAATCCGCTCAGCCCGCTCGGGTGGCTCGTCCTGTTCGCATCGCTCCTCGCGGTGTGGGCGGTCTCGTCCACAATCGGATATGTCGTGTCGACACTGTTCAAGGACATGAAGACAATCTGGCCGTATTCGGCCCTCCTGACCAACGCGTTCGGGATCTTGCCGCCGGTTTTCTACCCGCTCCGGCTTGCGCCGGTCGAATGGCGGTCCGTCGTCCTGCTCCTGCCGACGAGCGCCGCGGCTGCGCTCGTCGACGGCGCGGCAGGACTCGAGACCTTGACGACAAGCGAGACGACCATCGCGGCGGTCGCGTTGCTCGTCGAAGCGGTCGGGCTGTTTGCGTTCGGGATTGTGTGGGCCCGGAAGACGGCCCGGGAGCGATGATCCATGGCGACCGCCGTCGGCCGGAAGGAGATGCCGCAACGGGGACGCGTGCTTCCCGCTTGGGCCTGGATCGGTTGGCGTTGGGTCTGGCGCAGTCCAGCGGCAGCGATCGTGCCGCTCCTCCAACCGTTCTTCTTCCTCTACTTCCTGCACCGGATCGCCCCCGCCAGCTATTTCCCCCTCCAGGTGGCTGGCGCGATGCTCTTCTCGACGCAGAACATCGGCAGCTGGTGCCTCTCGGACTCCGCCGTGTTTCGCATCGAGCTGCGGCTCCAGGACATCTTCGTTGCGTCACCGCACGACAAGCTCCATTATCTGTTCGGGGTTGCGTTCTCGAACCTCATTCCCGCGGCACCCGCGCTCATCGCGCTGGGGATCATCCTGGCGAGCGTGACCTATGTCTCGCTGACAGGATGGCTCGTCTTGGTGGCGTGCATCCTCATCATCTGGGTCCTCTACTCCGCCATCGGCATCGCCGTGTCGAGCCGCCTCCGGAGCCAGCGGGAGGTGTGGCCCGTGGGGAATCTGATTTTCACGCTCCTGGGGATCCTCTCTCCGTTGTACTATCCTCTTTCGATTTTGCCGCCGGTCTGGCGGGAACTCGCGCAGCTCCTCCCCGCAACGTATGCGGCCTTGCTCGTCCAAGGCGCGCTCGGGCTCGAACCTGCAGCCGCCGGAGAAATCGCGCTCGACGCCGCCCTCCTCGTCATTTCCACGGCCGTCGGGCTGGCCGCGGCGTGGCGGTTGTATCAGTGGCGGGAGCGGTGAGCGGGTTCGCATTCCGGATCTACTCCTTCCGGCTTCTCGGGCCGGACCGTTTTGAGGGCACCGCGTGGACGAGGAAATGGCGAACCCTCGGCGCCTCCGGTCCGAGATGGAACCGCTGGACCCTCTCCTCCACCGCGCGGTCGCTGACCGTGACCCGTTCATGCTGTCGCAGGTGCTCGGTCCACGACTCCACGTCGTAGCTTTCGACGAAGCGCCCCGGTTCCGCCGCGTCCGCGGCGAGATCCCAGCGGAGGGCTCCGTCCCGCAGCCGCATCCGGCGCTGATCCCCGATCGCCTCGAGGAATTCGGCGGTCCGGATCGGGTCGATCCGGTATTCCACGGTCACCTTCGCGGGCCGTTGGATGTCCTCGGGGCCGTATCCCCGCAAGATCGGCTCGGGCCAGTGGAGCGACGGGCTCAGGTCCAAACTCGCGTGCGGCGACAGCCGATAGCGACCCGACGCGGCCGTCGTGAGGAGGAGGACTCCGCCCGCCACGGCGAACGCATCCGACAGGCCGATGCGGGACGCGAGGGCGCCCCAGGTGAACGCGCCGAGGGCATATCCGCCGAAGAAGACGAGCAGGTACACGGCCAAGGCGCGTGCGCGGACCCATGCGGGAGCCGCGGTCTGGGCCGCGACGTTGAGCGTCGCGAGGACGGCGATCCACGCGAAGCCGCCGAGGAAGGCCGCGGCGCCGACGAGGAGGACATTTCGGGTCACCACGAGGATGCCCAGGACGCCTGCGAACAGGAGGCCGCCCGCGGCCGCGAGACGATCGATCGGGAGGAGCCGCCGGAGGCGCGGAAGCCCGACCGCTCCCGCGATCGCGCCGGCCCCCAAGCTCCCGAGGAGGACGCCGTATTGCGCTGCGTCGACGCCCATCTCAATCCGCGCGAGGACCGGGAGGAGGGCGAAGATCGCGCTCGCGGGGAAGGCGAAACCGGCGACGCGGGCGAGGACCGCCCGCATGGCGGGTGCGTGGCGCACATAGCGGACTCCGACCCGCATCGCGCCCACGACGTCCTCGGGTGGGAGCGTTCCGCCGGATACCGGACGCCGCCAGAGGGAGAGCACGACAATCATTCCGACGAACGACAGGGCGTTCAGCCCAAAGGTCGCGGCCGGGCCGACCGCCGCCACGAGGAGCCCACCGATCGCGGGGCCTAACGCGCGAGCGACGTTGACCGTGATCCCGTTGAGGGTGACCGCGCTCGACAACTGCGATCGGGGGACGATCTCGGGGATGATCGCGCTGAGGGCCGGCAACGTGAGCGCGGTGCCGACCCCGAGGAGGGCGATCAACAGGAGCAGGAGGGTCGTCGACATCGCTCCCAGCCCCACGACGGCGAACATCACGAGGGCCACGGCGAGCATCCAACCCTGAGACACCAAGAGAAATCGACGGCGGTCGAGGACGTCGGCGATCGCCCCCGCCGGGATCGCCAAGGCGAACACCGGGAAGGTCGTCGCCGTCTCGACGAGGGCGATCAAGAAAGGCGAACTCGTCAGGGAGGTCATCGTCCAGACCTCGCCGACATCCTGGATCCAGGTCCCGAGGTTCGAGACGAGCGC
>DASPXQ010000207.1:0-18645 GCA_035637195.1 Thermoplasmata archaeon
GGGTGCGGTCGATCAAGGAGACGGCGGCCCAGGATCCTACGATCGCGGGGGCTTTCGCCGAATCGGTCCGCGCGAACGGAGGCCGCGTGTTCTTCGCCGCGACGGGCCGCGCGGCGGTCCAGTACGTGCTCGACGTCTGCCAGGCGAACGGGGCGGAGTTCCTCGTGAAGTCGAAGTCCCTCACGTCGGAGGAGATCGAAATGAACCAAGGCCTCGCGGCGGAGGGGATCCGTGCGCTTGAGACCGACCTCGGTGAGCTCCTCTGTCAGGTGGCCGGGGAGAAGCCGTCCCATCTCGTCTTCCCGGCGATCCACATGACGTCGGACCGAATCGCCCGGATGCTCACCGAGGCGTACGGGGAGGCGATCGCCGCCGAGCCGTCGAGCATCCTCTCCGCGGTCCGGGCCCGGCTCCGGCCTCAGTTCCTCGCGGCGAAGGTCGGCGTGACCGGCGCGAACATCGGTGTCGCGGAGACCGGTTCGATCGTCGTCGAGACGAACGAAGGCAACGGGCGCCTCGTGACGAGCGTGCCTCGCGTGCACATCGCCCTCATCGGCCTCGAGAAGATCGTCCGCCGGTGGGAGGATGCCGCCGACCTCGTCCGCGGCCACGCGATCAGCGCGACGGGGCAACGCATGACCGTGTACGTATCGCTGATCTCGCAACGGCAGGCCGTGGCCGGCGATCCGATGGGGCGGGAGTTCCACGTCATCATCCTCGACAACGGTCGCACCAAGATGCGGTCCGATCCCGCGTTCCAGGAAGCGCTCAACTGCATCCGATGCGGCGCGTGCATGAACGTATGCCCGACGTACGGCGTCACGGGAGGCCATGTGTTCGGTCACATCTATCCGGGGCCGATCGGAATCCCGTGGACCGCGAACGTCCACGGCCTCGAGCAGGCCGGGTTCGCGCATCTCTGCGTTTCGTGCGGACTGTGCCACGAAATCTGTCCGGTCGACATCGACATCCCCTGGATGATCGCGAAGGTGAAAGAACAGGACGTCCAAGCCCACGGCCAGCCGACCGCGGAACGGTTCTTCATGGCCTCGGAGACGTTCGCGAAGGTCGCGTCCCTCGTGGCGCCGCTCGCGAACGGCTTCCTCCAGCGAGGTGCTGTGCGGACTCTCATGGAGTGGACCCTAGGCGTCGATCGGCGGCGCACCCTGCCGTCCTTCGCGCGTCGACCGTTGCGGGCTCGCTTCCGAGAGCGGCCCGTTCGCTCGGAATCGCTTGGCAAGGTCGCATTCTTCCCCGACCTCTACGCGGAGTTCAACAACCCGGACTTGGGCCTGCGGGCGATCGAGGTCCTCGAACGGCTCGGGTACGCGGTCCTCATCCCGAACGTGCGGTGGGGCGGGATGCCCTATGTCTCGTACGGCCGGCTCGGGAAGGCCTCGAAGGTCGCCGCGGAAAACCTCCGAGTCCTCGGGCCGCTGGTGGACGAAGGGTACGTCGTCGTTTCGACGGAGCCCACCGCGATCTACATGCTCCAAAAGTTATATCCGAAGCTCGTCGAAGGGGACGTGGCGGGGAACGTCGCGGCGCGGTCCCGTGGGTTCTTCGAATTCATCCAAGGACGTCTCGGAGATTTGCCGCTGCGGCCGACCCAGGATGCCAAAGGGCTCGTCGGATTCCACATCCCGTGCCACGACCGCGCGCTGTCCTCGGGCACGCCTGCGGTGCGGTTCCTCGAACGTGCGTCGTACCGTGTGCGGCTCGTGGAAACCGGCACGTGCTGCGGAATCGCGGGGACGTTCGGCATGAAACACGGGTGGCTCGGCTACGAACTGTCCATGGCCGTCGGAGCGAAACTTTTCGAGCAGTTTCGGGGCAGCGGCTGCGATCTCATCGCGACGGAGAGCAGCGTGTGCTCCCTTCAGTTGCACGATGGGCTGGGAGTCGACATCCTTCATCCGCTCGACATGGTTGCGGTGGAGCCCAATCGGTAGGCCGTCGCCACTGTCCGAGCCACGTCAAGCCGGGACGACGCCGCGGTACACCTAGCATTCGGTACAGTACCACTGCCCGAGTTCGTCGACCCAGCGGAGGGGCCTCCGCAGCCCGGATAGACGAAAGAGACCCATGGAGGTCGTTCGGACGGGGCCCGCGACGGCGGATCGGCGATGACGTAGAGGACGATCGCGACTATGAGGGCCACGATTCCGAGAGCGAGCAAAATTGGAGCGACGAGACCAGTGCTGTCGCCTCTAAGAAGACGGCTCACCGTGTAGAAGCCGCCGACGAAAAGGGCCATGAACCCAACCAGGCCCGCAGACCAGGAATCCGTCCCCACGCTCGACGATGGGCGACCCCCGCCCCTCGAAGAGGCCTCGAAATCATGAATCCTTTCTATCCCAAGGAGGGCTTTCCCCGAAGAATGGCCCGCCTCTTCCAGAGCCGGATCGAGGCGCGAGATACCTCCGCGCCCATAGGCGCGTCGGTGATCCGCTGGGCGTCTCAGGCCAACTCCACATACTTCCCGGGATTCATGACTCCTTTCGGATCGAAGAGCCGCTTGACCCCTTTCATGAGGCGGAGGGCTTCCCGCCCGCCGTGGGCCTCCATCTGCTCTCGCATGAGCGAGGCTTTCTGGACTCCGATTCCGTGTTCTCCGGTCACCGTGCCTCCGACTCGAATCGCGTATCGACAGAGCTCCTCGAGCGCCGCCGTTGCCGCGCGTTGGCTGGCGGGATCAGCACGGTCGAACAAGATGGTCGGATGGACGTTCCCGTCGCCCGCGTGGCCGAGCGTCGGGATTCGAAGGCTCAGTCGACCAGCGATTTCCTTCACGAGGCCAAGGTATTCCGCCAAGCACTCGATCGGGACCGTGACGTCCTCAATCTGCACGCCGGAGGCGAGTTCCTTGATCGCCAGATATGCACGGCTCCGCATGGAATAGAACCGCGCCGCTTCTTCTTCGTCTGCGGCTCGAGTGAAACTCCGTGCCCCGTGCGTCCGGAAGATCTCCTCGGCCGACGGGACGAGCGGCTCGTCCAGATCCACCAGGAGGGTGGCTTCGGCCTCCTCGAAGTCCATCTGGAACGCGGCGTTCACGGCCCTCACCGTCTCCAGGTCCATGAACTCCATGAGGTTCGCTCCGATCTGCCGCCGACGGAGCTCCTGAATCGCGCGTCCTGCGGACGGCCAGTCGCCGAACGTCACCAGCAACCGGACGATCGGGACGGCCGGCAGGGGCAGGATCTTCAGGTGGGCCTCGGTCACGATTCCCAACGTCCCCTCGCTGCCGATCATCAGGTGGACGAGGTCGTATCCGGCCCGGTTCTTCGCGAGCGGCTCGCCGAACGAGGCCGTACGGCCATTCGCCAGCACGACGCGGAGGGCGAGCACCCAGTCCCGCATCGTCCCGTAGCGGACGCACCGCATTCCTCCGGACCCCTCGGCGATGGCCCCGCCGGCCGTGCACACGAAGCTGCTCGCGGGATCGGGCGGGAAGAAGAACCCGTCCTTCCGGAGCGCGTCATTGAGGTCGTCGAGGACGACTCCTGCTTGGACCTGGACGTACCAGTTCACCGGGTCGACCTTGAGGATGCGGTTCAACCGGGTCATGTCGAGCACGATTCCGCCTTTCAGGACAACGGCCCCCGTGAGGCTCGTCCCGGCGCCGCGGGCGACGACGGGGATCCGTCGGCGTGACGCCACTTTGACGATCCGAACGATTTCGTCTTCCGTCCCGGGACGGACGACGGCCACCGGAAGGGCTTCAAAGTCGGCCATGTCCTTTCGGTACGCATCGAAGGCTACCTCATCGGTCACGAGGTGTTCCGAACCGACGATTGTCGACAATTCTTCGGACAACCCTCTCCGGGCGGTTCGCGCGGGCATCGAACGCGAATGGCCTTGGCATAAGGAAAAGCCTTGGTGCGGGCTTGGACCTCGTACGGTCCGGACCGGGCACGTCGCCTTGCGTCGATCCCCGTCGGGGGCCCTGGCGGCATCGCGCTGGACCGATAGGTTGAAAAATGACCATGTTATGCGGGCACACGGGGAGGAGGTTGGATGGCCTCGAAAGCCGTTTGTCGCCCGGCTTGTGAACTTCGAGTGTCGCCGGCCTGCGCCTCCGCACCGTGAATTGGGGTTGGGTTTGTGGTCGAGACGGAAGTCGTCGAGGAGGGGCAGGAGACGATACCCGGCACGGGAACCGTGCAGATCGGCGTGAGTCGACCGCCGCTCCCGGTGACGGATCTCCCGACGCCGGAAGAGGTCTTCAAGATCAAAGGGAAGATGACCCCGGGAAAGGTCGTCCGGTATGTCCTCGGCCCGAGCATGATCGCCCTCGGCGTGTCGATCGGGAGCGGGGAATGGCTGATCGGACCGTTCAACGTCGGGACGAAGGGGTTCGTCGGGATTCTCTGGGTCGTCCTGGTCTCCGCCGTGCTGCAGGTGTTCTACAATGTGGAACTCGCGCGCTTCACGATCGCCACGGGCGAATCGCCCGCCATCGGCTTCGGCCGGGTCCCCCCCGGCTTCTGGCTGTGGATCCCGCTGGCGGTATTCATGTACTGGCTGGCGTTCATCTGGGGCGGTTGGGCGTCCGGCGCAGGCCAAAGCCTGTTCGTCCTCTGGCAGGGCCACAACCCGACCGGCGGAGAGGTGACCGTTTCTCGTGGGCTCGGCGCGGGGCTCCTGTTCCTTGTCATGGGAATCGTCCTTTTCGGCCGAAAGATCTCGCGGACGATGGAGATCGCCAATTGGGTCATGGTCGCGTTCATTCTCTTCTCGGTGGTCTCTCTCGTCGTCCTCATCGTTCCCGCATCCTTCTCGGCGAGTGCTTGGGTTGCGCTGGTCACACCCGCGGTACCGCCGGCCGGCTCGACGGCAACAGACCTCGGGGCGCTGGCAGGATTCACGGCGACGGCGAGTGGAGTGAATTATTTCATCATCAGCTACTACCGAGACAAAGGGTACGGGATGGGGCACCGCGTCGGATACATCGCCGCTCTCGTCGGCGGAAAGCAGGAGAAGCTGCTTGCGTCAGGGATGACCTTCCCGGCCGACGAGAAGAATACGAGACTCTGGAAACGCTGGTTCCGCTACCTGCTGATCGACCAGTGGGGTGTGTTCTTCACCGGTGCGATCCTCGGCATGATGATGCCCGTCATCCTCGTGGGATACCTCGCCCAGGCAACAGGCGTTCCACCGACCCGTGCTGGGATGCCAGTTTACGCTGCCACCCAGATCGGCATCCTCTTCCCCGGGTCTTTCCTGGTGACCTGGGCCTTGATTGCCGGTTTCCTGATCCTCTTCAGCACGCAGATGGTCGTCTTCGAGGCCCTCGTCAGGCAGTTCGTCGATGGCGCGCACGCGATGAGCACACGCTTCCGGAAGCTAACGCGGGAGGACCCACGGCGGTTCTACTATCCCTTCATGTTCGCACTCGCAGCCGTCATCTCGCTCATCGTGATCTTCGGGTTCAATCCGCTCGATTTGGTCAGCATCTCGGCGAACTTCTCGAACCTCGCCTCCCTGATCATCCCGTTCGCAGTGATTTACCTGAATCGTCAGCTGCCGGCGCCCGCGAGGATGAAATGGTGGTCCTACATAGTCCTCCTCCTGAACGTGGTCTTCTTCGGCTTCTTCTTCATCAACTTCGTGGCGGACCTCATCGGGGAGCCGCTCGTAAAGTTCTGAAGATCCTGATTGCCGACGGGAAGGGGTCCGCGCGGATCCGTCGGGCGACCCGGGGGGGCAGACGGAGCCCCGGCCGACCCGGAGGTTCCAAGTAGGCCGAGTCCGCTCCTTCGGAACGCACGAAAGGGAGCGGATGAGCGAAGACACCTCCAGCGGTCGGAGTCGAGGGTGGGGCCTCGACATCGACTTGCTCGCGGCGAACGCGACGAACGCCGAACTCCGCTCTTTGCGACGCGATGCGCTTGAGATCCTCCGGAACGCCCTCGATGACGTCGATCCGGAGCGGGCCGTCGCGACCGCGGTCGAGCGGCGCGGCGAATTCCTTTACGTGCTTGGAAACCGAATTGCCATCGCCGCAGGACATCCAATCCATGTCGTGGCGATCGGAAAAGCGTCCGCGCGGATGGCGACGGGCGTCCTCCGCGTCTTCCGACCTGCGTCCGGCCTCCTTGTCGCGCCGGGAGCCCCCTCTCCCCCTATAGAAGGCTTCCAGATCGTCCCTGCATCGCATCCGTTGCCCGACGAAGGGAGCCTGAAGGCCGGCGAAGCCGCCCTGCAGCTCGCCGACGGGCTTCGCCCAGGAGACGTGCTCCTCGTCCTCCTGTCGGGTGGGGCGAGCGCCATGTTCGAGGCCTCCGGCGTGCCCCTGGCCGAGCTTCGCGACGCGTACGCCGTACTCCTACGCAGTGGCCTGGGGATTCGGGACGTGAACGAGGTGCGGAAAGGGGTCTCCGACATCAAGGGCGGACGGCTTGCCGAGCGCGCGGCGCGTCGCGGCGCGACCGTCGTGGGTTTGATTCTGTCCGACATCGTCGGGAGTCCGATCGAAGATATCGGGTCCGGGCCCACCGCCCTCGATTCCTCGCGAGGCGAGCGGGCGAAGGAGATCCTCGTCCGGCATGGGTTGTGGGACTCGATGCCCGCATCCGTACGACGGAGCCTGACCGTCGTGGCGAACACCGGGAAGCGCCGACCGCTGCCGTCCGGAGCCGTCCACAATTTCATCGTGGCGGACAACGTACGCGCGTGTGAGGCGGGGCGACAGGAAGCGGAACGCCGCGGATACGCGGCGCACATCTTGACGACTTCATTGGAGGGCGAGGCTCGCCGCGTTGGCCCGGTCCTGGCCACGGAGGCGCTTCGAAGCGACCCGGGCGCTCGGTCGATTGCGGTGATCGTTGGAGGCGAGACGACCGTGACGGTCCATGGTGGGGGCCGGGGTGGGCGCAATCAGGAGATGGCCCTGGCGGCCGCTCGAATTCTGGAGGGCCGGACCGCGGTGCTCCTCTCCTGCGGGACCGACGGGGCCGACGGCAACACGGAGGCGGCCGGCGCGATCGTGGATGGGGAGACGATGGTGAGAGCGCAGGCCCTTCGACTCGATCCGGAAAAGTTCCTTGAAGGGAACGACTCCTACGAATTCTTCCGGGCCCTTGGGGACTTGATTGTCACAGGTCCGACGGGAACGAATGTGGCGGACATCCTCATCGTCCTGGAGGACCGATCGCGCCCACTCCCTCGCATTCAATCGAGGTAGCCGTACGCAATCAGGGTCAGAAATTCGATGAAGCCTGCGTCAAGCGCGACCTTCTCGAAGATTTCGCGCGCTTCCTGAAACCGTCCCTTTCGGAACGCCTCCGGGCCGATCGCCTCTCGGATTTTTGCGAGCTCCTCCTCTGCGATATTCCGCACGAAGTCGGGCGTCACGCTCGCTCCGTCCTTTAATGGAATCCGATGCCGGATCCACTGCCACACCTGGGACCGCGCGATCTCCGCCGTGGCGGTGTCCTCCATCAGGTTGAAGATCGCCGCGGCTCCATTTCCCCGGAGCCACGACTCGATGTACTGAAGGCCGACGCTCACATCGTTCCTGAGGCCCGCCTCCGTGATCGTGCCGCCGGGCACCCGCACGTCGAGGAGGTCCTTCGCCGTGACGGACACCTCCTCCCTCAGGCGCGACATTTGGTTCGGCTTCCCGCCCAGGACGCCATCGAACACCTCCGTCGCGACCGGCACGAGGTCGGGATGAGCCACCCAGGTCCCGTCGAAGCCGTCGTTCGCCTCGCGGACCTTGTCCTCGCGAACCTTCGCGATCGCGAGCTCGTTCACCTTCGGATCCTTGCGGCTCGGGATGAACGCGGCCATGCCGCCGATCGCATGGGCGCCCCGCCCGTGACACGTTCGCACGAGGAGCTCCGTGTACGCGCGCATGAAAGGGACGGTCATCGTGACCTGGGCGCGGTCCGGGAGCACGAAATCCTTCCGGTCGCTGAACTTCTTGATGATGGAGAACATGTAGTCCCAACGGCCCGCGTTCAGGCCGACGATGTGCTCTCGGAGTTCGTAGAGGATCTCATCCATCTCGAACGCCGCGGGGATCGTCTCAATCAGGACGGTCGCCTTGATCGTCCCTCGAGGCAGGCCCAGCGCCTCCTCGGCTCGAATGAAGACGTCATTCCAGAGGCGGGCCTCGCGGTGGCTCTCGAGCTTCGGCAGGTAGAAGTAGGGGCCCGTGCCGCGTGCGAGCAGCTCCTTCGCGTTCTGGAAGAAGTAGAGGCCGAAGTCCGCCAGGCTGGCAGAGACGGGTCGGCCATCGACGGTCAGGTGTTTCTCTTCGAGATGCCACCCTCGTGGCCGCACGAGGAGGGTCGCGATAACGTCCTTCAAACGATACGTGCGACCGTCGGGCGCGTCGTGAGCAATCGTCCGACGGACCGCATCGACGAGGTTCACGTGGCCCGTGACCACGTTCGCCCACGTTGGCGAGAGGGAGTCTTCAAAGTCGGCCATGAACACCTTCGCGCCTGAGTTCAGCGCGTTGATCATCATCTTCCGCTCGACCGGGCCGGTGATCTCGACCTGCCGGTCCTGCAGGTCCTGCGGGATCGGCGCGACCCGCCAATCGCCCTCCCGGACGGACTTCGTTCCCGGGAGGAAATCCAAAGTGCCCCCACGGCGCAAATCCTCCCACCGCTTCATGCGTTCCTCAAGGAGGCGTCTTCGGGTCGTGTTGAAGGCCCTGTGGAGCGCCGCGAGAAACTCGAGGGCTTCTGAGGTGAGGATGTCCTGGACGCGCCCTTCGACCGGGCCGCGAACGTCCACGCCGCCGGCCGTCGTCGCCTTGATCGAGCCCCCTTCCGGTTCGGGCCAGACCCATTGACGGACTCGCCTATGGTTCTTTGTGTGTTGACGCCCCATGGCTCCGTCAGGACAGAGCCCGACGGTTCGAATGAGCCCTGTGAGCCCGCCGACGTCACAAAACCAGGCACTCGGCCCGATGGCTCGGCATCGTCCCGGAACCCAGGCAGGATTATCGTGCAATCTTGAAATTGAACATCGGCGTCTTCATCGCGCCCATCAACTGGACCCAGATCGGCAGGACCATCTCGGCCCCGCGGGCCGTCGTGATGTCTCCGAGATCGATCACGTGCCTCCAGCCGAAGCTCCGGAGGATCTCGGTCACCCGGGCCTTCGCGCCGGCGTCATTGCCGCTCACGAACACATCGTGGTCTCCTTTCGCCACCAGGTCCGGACTGACCATGACCATGTTGGTCATCGTGTTCAGGGTCTTGACGACCTTGGCCTTGGGGAAGGCCCGTTGGATCTGCTCGCCGAGTGAATCTGTGTTGCAGACAATCAGCGATGGCGGCATACCCTTCGAGAAGTCGAGCGCGTTCGAGATGTCGATCAGGACCTTGCCGGCGAGGTTCCTCTCACCCGCGGCGCTCAGCGCCTTGATCGAGGCCGCCCCCGCCGTGGCGTTGACGAGGACCTCTCCGTGTGCGGCGGCGTCCGCAAAGGGGGCGAGCTTCGCCTTCGGATGCGTCTTGATCCACGCGCTGAACGGCGGATTCCCCATGTAATCCGGCTTCGTGTCGGCCATGGTCTTCGCCACGTCGCGGGTGCCGAACACCACGTTGTGGCCGAGTTCCATGAGCTTGCCGCCAACGGCCCGTCCGACTGCACCCGTTCCTAGGACACCGATCTTCAAGGGTCCCCACCTGGACCGCTCCACGACCCCGACGTACTTGTACGTTTCCGCGGGGGCGGGACGGTGCGCGGTCCGAGCGTACGGGCCTGCGGGGATTCGAACCCCGGTCAGAGGCTCCGGAGGCCTCTGTCCTATCCAAGCTAGACTACAGGCCCTCATTTGCCGAAAGGTCTCTTCGGATTAAGGCTTTCCGCGGGTCGTAACGGGAGTTGCGACAGGGAGCTGTTCGCAACCGCGGGCGCTTCCTGGCCTATCTCTTGCGCGGCGCACGTTTCGTCTGGTGGCGTATCATGATGACAACCGCCACGACAATCGCCACGATCACGGGTGCGATCGCAAGCCAAAGCCAGTTCGGCAGGACGACTCCCGATTGCGGCGGGGGCGGCGCGGATCCCGGACTCCCGGGGACCAACCAGCCGCTGTCACGATAGGTGTACATCGGGCCTCGCTGCGTCGCGGTGGCATCGATGTCCCACGAGGTGACCGCCCCGAGAAGAGACTTCGAGACCGCAATAATCAGCGTGTTGAGGAGCACCGGGTTCGGGCCGGTCGACGTGATCCGGCTGTTCCCGCTGAGATCGACCGGGACGAAGCCCGTCGCGTTCGACGTCAGGATCGTCGACCTGTTCGTGTACGTCACGGTGAAGTGACTCGCGTTGTCGGCCCGCGTGTAGAGGCGCATCTCGTACGAGGTGTTGTCGAGGTCGGCGATTCTACCCTTCACCTGGAAGCTCAGGTTCACGCTCGCGGACTCGTCGGTCGACCGGATCCACAGGAGGTTCACACTATCCGGGAACGGGCTCATGGTGACGTTCCCGTCCGGCAGGAACACGGGGGTCATGTTCGCGGTCCACAGCTGCACGACGTCGCTCGCGGGGTCGCTATAGTTGCGATCGAACGTGACGGCGGACGCGGTACCGATCATGGTGGTCGACGCGACGAACAGGAGGACGAAAAGACCCCCGATGAAGGCCTTCACGCCTCTCGAGGGCGGTTCCCGGGGTGATAAGGCGGATGGAACAGTTATCGGAAGTCTAAATTGGACGCTGATGCTCACTTTTTCGCGAATTCGGTGTATCCGCACCGGCCGCACGATAGGCGGTCCGCGTGCTTCGCGAGGAAGACTCCGGCTCCGCACTTCGGGCAATTCTGCCGCTCCCGGGTGATGCGGTTGCCGTCGATCTTGTAGAACTTCCGCTTGAGGCCCGCGGTGCCTTTCTCCTTCTTCGCCTCGGCCATCACTTGCCCTCCTTCTTCTTCGACTCCGGCTTCTTCTCCGCCTTGGGCTCCGCTTTCTTCTCCTCTTTCTTCTCTTCCTTCTTGTCGGCGGGCTTCCTCTCCTCCTTTGCCGGCGGCTTCTCGTGCTTCGGCTCCGCCTTCGCCTCGGGCTTGGCTTCGGCCTTCCCTTCCGCCTTCGGGGCCTCGGGTTTCGGCGCGGCCGCGGCTTTCTCGGCTCTCGGGACGGGCGCCGGTTTCTCCGGCTTCGGAGCGGCCTTCTCCTTGATCTCGGGCTCGATGAGCTTGTTGCGCACGAGGATGTGCTTCCGCTCGACGGAGAGCGCCTCCTCCTTCGATTTGTACACCTTTGCGTAGCCGTGCGTCTCGTATCGGCCGAACGTCGACGCCTGAGAGTCGATTACGACGATATCCTTCGTCGCCTTGAGTTCCCTCGCGAGGAACGCTCGGAGCGCGTCCCGGGTCGGCGTGGGCTCGGCCTTGTGGATCGCCTTGAAGGTTACCTCGACCCGCTTCAGGTGCGGGTTGTCCCTCTTCGTGAGGACCTGGAGTTCCATCGCTACCGTTCCATCCGTCGCAAGATGTCGAGGACCCTCCCCTTCGCCGTCGAGTCCGCCCGGACGACCACGACGCCCTGCGATGGCATGCCGTACAACACGGCGGCCGATTCGGGCGCGAGGGCGAGGCAGACGAGGGTGAGGAGGTCCTCTTCGCCCCGGACTTCGACGCGTACCCGCTCCTTCGACTTAAAGGCTTCGGACAGGACGCTCCAGGCGTCCGCGGAGATTGAGCCCGCCGCGTTCACTACCCGCAAGGCGCGCGAGCCGACTCGCTGCAAGGCCTCTCGCAGCTCCGGATCTTCCTGGCGTTTCGTCTTGAAGTCGACGACGCACACGTCGGGCGTGCGGCCGCGGGCGACGAGGTCGAGCGTGCAGAAGTCGCCGACCGTGACGACGGGCGAGGCCCGGCCGATCGTCGGCAGGATGTCGGGACCGTGGACGAGCGGGCCCATCGGCCACCGGAGGAAGTCGCGGAGCGATTCCGGGAGCCGCAACGTCACGTTCGCGAATTCATCGAACGCGGAGGGCGAACTTCCCGTTGACATGGATGCCCATCTTCTTCGCGATCTCGGAGCGCGGGTGGTCGACGATGATCACGTAGCCCTGCCAGTCGCGCGACGTCTCGCCGCCACACAGCGGGCACTTGTCCTCGTCGGTCACGTGTCCGCAATTCTTGCACGCCTTCGGGATCTTCACGACCATGGCTCAGCCTCTCTTCTTCCGCACGCGGCCTTCCGCCCGCGCACGGTCCTCCTCGATCCAGTCGAGCTTGCCCAAGGCCGGCTGGCGCATCGTCAGGCCGATCTTCGACTCGCGTGGGGCGCGTTCGTTCAGCGAGACCGCGACAATCCGCGTCCGGACCTTGTCGCCGATCCGCAGGTCGCGTTTCGTGTCCTTCCCGATGAGCCGCTGGCCCTCCTCGTCGACGTCCACGCGGTCGTCCATCACCTGGGAGATGTGCAGGAGGCCGTCCAGAGGACCGAACCGGATGAACGCGCCGAACTTCAGGATCTCGACGACGGTGCCCTCGACGATTTCCTGGAGCGCCGGGGCGAAGACGAGCGCGTCGTATCGCACCCGCTGATACACCGCGCCGTCCCCATGGACGATGCGGCCCTCGCCGACCCGCTCGATGTTGCTCGCCACCAGCGTGAGGGTCTTGTCAGCGCCGATCTTCCCCTCCAAGGTCGTGCGCGTGAGTTCCCGCGCGACCGTGTCGATGTCCTCGCCGAGGCGTTCTGGCGGGATCCGGACGGTGTCTTCCCGCTGGACCCGTTGATACATGAAAATCGGCCGCCGTGCGTAGTTGGTCCTTCTATTTAGGCCTTTGCGGCGGCGGCCCGCGCCTCCCGCTAGATCAGGAGGGGCGCGATGACCAACGTGATTGTGGAGAGGAGCTTGACGAGGATATGCAACGACGGTCCCGCGGTGTCCTTGAACGGATCCCCGACCGTGTCGCCCACGACCGCGGCTTTGTGCGTCGCGCTTCCCTTCCCGCCGAGGTTCCCCGCTTCAATGAACTTCTTCGCGTTGTCCCACGCCCCTCCGCCGGTGTTCAGCACGAGGGCCATGAGGACGCCCACGATCGTGCCGACCATCAGCGTGCCGCCCAATGCTTCTCCCTTTCCGAGCCCCGCGGTCACGTGAACGAAGCGGAACAAGAGTCCCACCCCGACGGGCGTCGCGACCGCCAAGAGGCCGGGGACGACCATTTCGCGAAGCGCACTCCGTGTGACGATGTCGACGGACCGCGCGTAGTCCGGCTTGGAGGTCCCGGCCATGATCCCCGGGTTCTCATGGAACTGGTCCCGGACGTCCTTGATGATCGCCCACGCCGCCCGACCCACCGCGCGAATCGCGTACGCCGTGAAGAGGAAGACGAGCGCCCCTCCGATCATCCCACCGATGAACGTCTCCGGATGGGCGAGGTCCACGGATGCCGTGCCGACCTCTTCGAGATACGCGTTGAACAACAGGAAGGCGGCGAGGGCGGCGCTCCCGACGGCGTAGCCTTTGGTCAATGCCTTGGTCGTGTTGCCGGCCGCGTCGAGCTTGTCCATGTTCCGGCGGGCCTCTTCGGACATGCCGGACATCTGGACGATCCCCGCCCCGTTGTCCACAATCGGCCCGAACGTGTCCATCGCGAGGATGTACCCCGCCGTCGAGAGCATCCCCATCGTCGCAATCGCCGTGCCGTACAACCCGCCACGCGAAATGCCGGTCGATTCGCCGAGCGCGTACGCGACTAGGAGCGCGCCGGACACGACGATGATTGGAAGCCACGTGGCCTCGAGGCCCACGGAAAATCCGGAGATGATGTTCGTCGCAGGCCCGGTCTCGGAAGACCGCGCGATCTCTTTCACGGGCCGGTACTTCGCTTCCGTGTAGTATTGTGTAATCCAGACATACAGGAACGCGGTGATCATCCCGGCGATGCCGCAGAACCAGTACCGGGCCCAGGTCCAAGCATCCGCGCCGCTCGAGGCGGGGGGTTGCAGCATCGCCCACGCCGCGACGCCGAAGAGGATTGCGGCGAGGATCGTCGCGACGAGATAGCCTCGGTTCAACGCGGCCATGGGCGCCTCGTCCTCCTGCGCCCGGACCGCATACACCCCGACGACGCACGCGAGCAGGCCGAACCCTCGGGCGACGAGCGGGAAGATGATACCCAGCACGCCGAAGACGGGGAACAAGACGACGCCGAGTACCATCGCCCCGATGTTCTCCGCGGCGGTCGACTCGAACAGGTCCGCGCCGCGGCCGGCGCAGTCGCCGACATTGTCCCCAACGAGGTCCGCCACGACCGCCGGGTTTCGCGGATCGTCCTCCGGGATGCCGGCCTCGACCTTACCCACGAGATCCGCGCCGACGTCCGCGGCCTTGGTATAGATGCCGCCGCCGAGTTGCGCGAAGAGCGCCACGAGGCTCGCCCCGAACCCGAAGCCCACCATTGAGAGGACGAGGTTCCTCTGGTCCATCGCCGGGTCCAGTGAGGCGGCGGAGAGACCGTATCCGTATCCGTAGTACAAGATCGAGACGCCGGCCAGCGAGAGCCCCACGATCGCGAGGCCGGAAACCGCCCCGCCCCGGAGGGCGATGACGAGCGCTTCGTTGAACGACCTCAGCGATCCGGCGGCAGACCGAACGTTCGTCCGGATCGCAATCTGCATTCCGATGTAGCCGGACAGGGCGCTGAACGTTGCGCCGAGGGCGAAGGCCCCGGCCGTCTTGAGGCCGAGTTCCGCGGCGCCCGGCGCACCGCTCACGACCCTTTGCGCGAAGATGGCCGCCGCGAAGACGACGGCGAGCGGTCCCGCGATGATCGCGATCGCCCTGTACTGGCGTCGAAGGAATGCGCGAGCTCCCTGCCGGATCGCGTCGGCGATTTCCCGCATGCGGTCGGAGCCGGTGTCTCGACGCAGGACGTCGCGCGCGAGGATCGCGGCGAAGCCGAGGCCCGCCAGGATCGCGAGGGGAATCACCCAACTCAGGTCCACCTGGGCCACCCGATCCCGTCCTCCTCCGACTTCTCGGCCGCAAACTCCTCAAGGTATATAGGCTTTGATAGCCCGCTCACGCGCCGAACTTCTCCGCGCGTCCGGCGAGGTCGACGAGGAGGTTCATGACGTCCTGCCCTCGGAGGCGGCCGAGCGCGCCTTGGGCCGCGCTCCTCTCGTCGAAGGCGACCACCGCGTCCATGCGCACACCCTCGCCGAACAGGGTGAGAGGCACCGGGTCGCCCGAGTGATCTTTCGCCGCGACGGGCGTCGAATGGTCGGCGGTCATCGCGACGACGACGTCGGCGGGGAGCTTCGGCTTCAGGTGGCCCATCATCGCATCGAGCCGCTCGATCACGTGGATCTTCTCGGACGCCTGCCCGTCGTGGCCGCACAGGTCCGGCGCCTTCACGTGCAGCACGATGAGGTCGTGAGACTCGAGCGCCGCGAGCGCGGCGTCCGCTTTCGCAATCATGTCCGTGTCGAGGCCTCCCGTGGCCCCCTTGACGTCGAGGACCTCGATTCCACAGGCGCGGAACATCCCGCGGATAAGGGCGACGCCCGCGATGCCCGCCGCTTTGACGTGGAGTCGCTCCGGAATCGGGGGGAGATCCGGGTACACGCCGGCACCGCGCAGGACGATGGCGTTCGCGGGGGGCTCGCCCCTCGCGGAGCGGCCGCGATTCACCGGATTGTCTTTGAGGATCTCGTGGGCCTGTTTCGTGAATGCGTTCACCGCCTTCGCCGTTGCCTTCGCGGCGGGCTCGAGTGCCTCAGCCTTTCGAATCTCCTCGCCGATGGCGTGCGGGTCCGTGTCCGTGACCTTCGGCGAGAGCCCCCGGCCCCGGAGGACCAGCGCCGCACGGTGCTCCGTGCCGGCACGGAACATCACCTTGACCCGTCCGAGCTTCATGCCGTCGAGCGCGTTCGCGAGTTTCGCGGTGCCTTCGTGGATTCGTCCCGCGCGGCGATCCGTGATCCGCATCTTCTCGTCGACCGTGGCGAAGTTGCCGCGGAAGGCGATGTCGCCCGGCTCGAGGTCGATCCCCACGCCGGCGGCTTCGAACGGGCCGCGGCCGGTGTACACCTCGTGCGGATCGTAGCCGAACAGCGCGAGATGGCTCGTGTCGCTCCCGGCGGGGACGCCCGGCGCGATCGGATCGACGAGCCCATTCACCCCGTTCGCCGCGAACCAATCGAGGTTCGGTTTGCGCGCGGCCTCGAGAGGCGTCTTGTGCCCGAGCTCGGTGAGCGGGCGGTCGCCGAGGCCATCGAAAATCACGAGCAGGATCCGGCGTGCATCCATTCCGCGGCGCGGAAGGACCCCTCCCTAGATATGTCTTTGGTGAAGCGCTTCGGAGGAGCGCGCCGCGACCTCGCGCCGCGATTCGTTCAGGCTTTCGTCGCGCTGATGGGCATGCCCGGCGTCGCCTCGAACTGATTTGCGGCGTTCGCTTCACGTCGCGAGATCTCAAGGAACCCGCTCGAGGACAGCGTCGCCAGGAATTCCCCCGGGGGCACGAGGCCGTATGTCCGCACGAACGGGACGGTGAGCTCGTACCCGCCGATCGTCACGTGGAGGCGGTCGCCGAACGACCACGTCGCCTCCGCGAGGGACCGCGGGATGTTCGTCACCACGTTGCCGAAGCGGTCGTACGTGATCACGACGCCCTCGAATCCGCCCTTGTGCTTCTTCGGCTGCCCGAAGTCCAGGTCCACGAAGTCGGACACGACCGGGCCGACGTCCTTCACCTTCGTGCCCGTCACGAGGTGTGCCGCCGCGGGGGCGAACAGATCGCGGCCATGGAAGGTGTCCGAGAGTTCGGGGCGTCCCAGCTTGCGGTTCGTGAGCTCGCGGACCTCCTTGAGCCCGAGGCGCCGGGCCGCGGGCACGAGGAGCCCGTTGTCCGGGCCCACGAGGTATGCGCCTTCGCAGACGCACACGATGCTCCGACGCTTCGTCCCGACGCCCGGGTCGACCACGCCCACGTGAGCCGCGAACGGGTAGTAGGGCACCGCGCAATACAGCACGTATGCGCCGTGCCGGATGTCGTGCGGCCGGACGTTGTGGTCGAGGTCCACGATCGTCAGGTCTGCGTCGACGGAGAGGATCGCCCCTTTCATCGCCGCAACGTATTCGCCGAGTCCGAAATCCGTGGTGAGTGTGATGATGCCGCCCATGTCTCGTCCCCTCCTCAGCGGATGTGCTTCAGCCCTTCTTTGATACGAGAGATCTCCCGCTTCCGTCGCTCGAGTTCCGCCTCGGCTTTCGCCGCGCGTATCTCCCGCTCCTTCGTCTTCGCCTCGCGCGCCTTCAGTTCCGAGCGAGCCTCCGTTGCGGCCGCCCGCTCGGCGTTGAGTCGATCCCGTTGCTCGGCGAGCTTCGCTCCCCGATCCTCGAGCGCCTTGCGCTGTGCCGCAACGGCCGCCTCACGGTGTTTCGCCTCGGTTCCCAGGCGCGCCTCTCGTTCCTTGAGCGCCGCCTCCTGATCGTCCAGTTCGGCGGCCCGTCGCTTCAGCGTCTGCTCGCTCGCTTGAGCGGCCGCCACGAGTTCCTCGATCTCCGCCTCGCGTGCGTCGATTGTCGCGAGCTTCCTCCGTTGCTCCTCGTTCGCTTTCGCCTCGCGCCTCGCGATCGCGCCATCCCTCTTCTCGAGTTTCGCCTTCTCCTGCTCGATGTCGCCCTCGGCCTTTTCCAAGGCGGCTTTGCGTGATTCGATGTCCTGGAGGTCCGACAAGAAAGCCGTCTCCTGTTCTTCGAGCGTGGCCCGGAGGGATTCCAGGGAGTCGGATTCCACGGCGAGGGCGCGTTCCTTCGCCACAACGTCCCGCTCGCGCCGTTCGAGTTCGGAACGGTTGACGTTCGCTTCTTGCTCCATCGCCGTGCGCCGAGATCGGAGGTCATCTTCGGCGACCTCGAGCGCATCCGAGCGTTCCACGAGCTTCGCGGCGGCGGCCTCCGAGGATCGCTCGCCTTTCGTCAGGGCCGCCTCCCGCCGTTTCACTGCGGCCTCTCGTTTCCCGAGGTCTCGCTCAACGGAATCAATCGATCGCAAACGCTCTTGCGCCGCGCGCTCGGCGCGGAGCAGCTTCAAGGCCTGTTCTTTGAGCCGGTTTCGGTTGGCGGAGAGGTCCTCCTCGACCTGGGCGATCTGTCGTTCGCGCCGCTCGAGTTCCTTGGCGTGCGCCGCGATCTCCCGCTGCCGGCGTCGCACGTCCACCTGTCGCCCGCGCCCCTCCCGCTCCTCGGCGGCGACTTTTCGATCCCTCGTCGTAAGGTCCTTCGCGACTTGCTGCATTCGCTTGGTCGCTCGCCCGAGTTCGTCGCGTCGGTCGTCGAGGCCCTCGTCTTCGGCCTCGACCGCCTCCGCGTGCTTGTCGACTTTCGCCGCCTGCGCGCGCAGTTTCGCCGCTTGGCCGTCGAGGTCTCTGAGCCGGTTCGCGACCGTCTTCTCGCGGTCGACCACCGCGGCCTCCCGCTCCGTGAGGGACGCGTCGTGATCGCGAAGTTTCCCCTCCCACTCGCGGGACGACTGGTCCCGAAGGTTCAGCTCCCGCTCCCGTTGCTCCGCCTCCGCCAGGCGTCCGTCGAAAAGCTTGCGGGCCTCCGTGATCTTCTCGGTCTCCGCCTGAAGGCTGCTGTACAGCTCGTTCGCCTGTTTCCGTTCGCGATCGAAGGAACCGTCGCGTGAATCGAGTGCGGCCTCCC